>NZ_JBHYWI010000081.1:19129-42210 GCF_042751525.1 Kitasatospora sp. NPDC059408 | reverse complement strand
GGCGGAGCGTCTCAGCCCTGGGGGTGGTGGGCCGGGACGGGCGGGAGCTCGCCGGTGGTCTCGTACTCGCTCAGCATCTCGATCCGGCGGGTGTGCCGGGCCTCGCCGCGGTAAGGGGTGCCGAGGAAGACCTCGACGAACTTGGTGGCCTCCTCGACGGTGTGCATGCGGCCGCCGACCGAGATCACGTTGGCGTTGTTGTGCTGGCGGCCGAGCTCGGCGGTCTGCACGCTCCAGGCCAGTGCGGCCCGCACGCCCTTGACCTTGTTGGCGGCGATCGCCTCGCCGTTGCCCGAGCCGCCGATCACGATGCCGAGGGCGTCGGCGTCGGCGGCGGTGCGCTCGGCGGCGCGCAGGCAGAACGGCGGGTAGTCGTCCTCGGCGTCGTAGATGTGCGGCCCGCAGTCGACCGGCTCGTGGCCGGCCTCCTTGAGCCACTCCACGAGGTGGTTCTTCAGTTCGTATCCGGCATGGTCGGAGCCCAGGTACACGCGCATGCCCATGAGTGTGGCATGCGCGGGCACCCGGGCTCCGCAGGGGGCGCCGGGCGCCCGCGTCGGCCCGCCGCCGCCGGCTACCGCTTGCCGGCCAGGCGCCAGACGAGCGGGAGGGCGCCGGCGGCGAACGCGGCCTTGAGGGCGTCGCCGACCAGGTACGGGTAGAGGCCGAGCTCGGCGGCCCGGGCGAGCGGCACGTGCAGCGAGAAGCCCAGGTACGGGACGCCCACCGCGTAGATCGCGAGGGTGCCGAGGACCATCGTCACGGCGGTGTTGACCGGGCTGCGGTCGGCGCCGCGGCGGGCCAGGGCGCCGGTCAGGCCGGCCGCGAGGACGAAGCCGAGCACGTAGCCGAGCGAGGGCATCGCCCAGCCCGAGGTGCCCTCGGCGAACCAGGGCAGGCCCGCCAGGCCGGCCAGCAGGTAGAGGGCGAGCGAGGCGACGCCGCGGCGGGCGCCGAGCGCGGTGCCGACCAGCAGGGCGGCGAAGGTCTGGCCGGTGACGGGCACCGGCGAGCCCGGGACGTTGACCGAGAGCTGGGCGGCGACGCCGGTCAGCACGGCGCCGCCGGCGACCAGGGCGAGGTCGCGGGCCTGCGCGCCGAGACGGGTGGTGGCGGCGGGCAGCAGGTCGGCGAGGACGGCGCGGGTCGGTATCGACGTGCCGGCAATGGCCATGGGGGAACTCCTCGTGGGGTCCAGGTGAGTGAACACCTGTGAACCTACGCGGTGATCGACTCCGCCACCTTCACGGTTTCGGACAAACCCCCACCGCAGGACCTTGTCGGAACCGCCCGATCGACGGAGCGTGAGCACCCGCCGACCCGGCGTCACCGCGGGGTCCGCATGGTGGGCCCGGCTCGCCCGCCCTTGGCATGGACAGGGGTGTCCCCGGATATTGGACAACTCATGCCGCATTCCGCACAGTCTGGATCCCCCTCCATGGCCCCCACCTCCGCGCCCCCGGCGCCCGGGAGCAGCGACACCGCTCCCCCGGCCGCCGGCCAGCAGCTCTCGCACGGGCTGAAGCAGCGCCACCTGTCGATGATCGCGCTCGGCGGGGTGATCGGCGCCGGCCTCTTCGTCGGCTCCGGCGCGGGCATCGCGGCGGCCGGGCCCGCCATCATCCTCGCCTTCACGCTCTCCGGCCTGCTGGTCATGCTGATCATGCGGATGCTCGGCGAGATGTCCGCCGCCCGCCCGGCCTCCGGCTCGTTCTCCGTCCACGCCGAGAAGGAGATCGGCCCCTGGGCCGGGATCACCGCCGGCTGGATGTACTGGGTCATGCTGTGCTGCGGCGTCGCCGCCGAGGCCACCGCGGCCGGGAAGATCGTCAACGGCTGGATACCCGGCGTCTCGGCGTGGGTCTGGGTCGGCCTGTTCATGGTCTTCTTCTGCGCCAGCAACCTCACCGCCGTGAAGAACTTCGGCGAGTTCGAGTTCTGGTTCGCCACGATCAAGGTCGCCGCGATCGTCGCGTTCCTGGTCCTCGGCGGCCTCGGCGTGGCCGGCGTCCTCGGCCCCGGCGCCCCCGGCGCCACCAACCTGACCGGCCAGGGCGGCTTCCTGCCCACCGGCGTCAGCGGACTGATCGTCGGCCTGCTCGCCTCGGTGTTCGCCTACGGCGGTCTGGAGACCGTCACCATCGCCGCCGCCGAGTCCGACGACCCGAAGAAGAACGTCGCCAACGCGGTGCGGACGGCGGTCTGGCGGATCGCGATCTTCTACATCGGCTCGATGGCCCTGGTCGTCACCCTCGTCTCCTGGAAGGACCCGGCCGTCGTCCAGGACGGCCCGTACGTCACCGTGCTGCGCCACCTCGGGGTGCCCGGCGCCGGGACGATCATGGAGGCGGTGGTGCTGATCGCGCTGCTGTCCGCGATGAACGCCAACATCTACGGCGCCTCCCGGATGGCGTACTCGCTGGTCGGCCGCGGACAGGGCCCCAAGGCGCTGGCCCGGGTGAGCGGCGGCGTGCCGCGCCGGGCGGTGCTGGCCTCCTGCCTGTTCGGCTTCGGCGCCGTGCTGGCCGCCAAGTTCTGGCCCGCGACGGTGTTCACCTGGCTGATGAACACCACCGGCGTCGCGATCCTCGTGGTCTGGCTGTTCATCTGCCTCGTCCAGCTGAGGATGCGCCGCCGGCTGGAGCGCGAGGCGCCCGAGCTGCTCACCGTGAAGATGTGGGGCTACCCGTACCTGACCTGGGTGGCCATGGCCGCCGTGGCCGGCATCCTCGCGCTGATGACCACCACCGAGGGCAACCGCCAGCAGCTGTACGCGGCCGGGGTGCTGGTCGCCCTGCTGACCGCCGCCGGGCTGCTCAAGCAGCGCAGGGACGCGGCCCAGCGGTAGCGGCGCACGCACGGAAGAGGCACGGGAAGAGGCCCGGCACCAGGTGGTGCCGGGCCTCCCGCGTTCCGCCGCGGGCGTCACTCGAAGGACGGGCCCGCCGTCCGGGTGCGCTTGATCTCGTAGAAGCCCGGGGTGGAGGCCACCAGCAGGGTGCCGTCCCACAGCCGGGCCGCCGCCTCGCCGCGCGGGGTCGGGGTGACCACCGGGCCGAAGAACGCGACCCGGTCGCCGTCCGCGCCCTCGACGGCGATCACCGGGGTGCCGACGTCCTCGCCGACCAGCGAGATGCCCTCCTTGTGCGAGGCGCGCAGGGCCTCGTCGTACGCGTCGGTGTCGGCCGCGTCGGCCAGCTCGACCGGCAGGCCCGCCGCGACCAGCGCCTCCTCGACCGTCGCCCGCTCCAGCGGCATCGCCCGGTTGTGCAGGCGCAGGCCGAGCTCGGTGTAGAGCCGGCCGAGCACCTCCTCGCCGTGCTGCTGCGCCGCCGCGACGCACACCCGGACCGGGCCCCAGCCCTTGTCCATCAGGTCGCGGTACTGCTGCGGCAGGTCTCGGCCCTCGTTGAGCACCGACAGGCTCATCACGTGCCAGTTCACGTCCACCGGACGCAGCTGCTGCACCTCGATCAGCCAGCGGGACGTCATCCACGCCCACGGGCACAGCGGGTCGAACCAGAAGTCGGCGGTCTTGCGCTCGGCGGCAGTCGTCACTGCGGTCGTCCTTCGTGAGGTGTCCGGGGAAATCACGGGCGGAAAGGCGTTCCCCCCGTCCAGGCGCCAACACCCGCCCGGCCCCGCTGATTCCGCCGCGGCCCACCGGCCTGTGCAATGGTACTGGCGCGCGACGGCGTGAAAGGATGCCCCTGATGCGCCGAAGCCGCGCAGGAGAGCACAGACCAGAACGCACCACCGTGCGAGCCGGACAAAGGAGTACCGCCGTGCCGGGCAAGAACCTGAGCCGCGACGAAGCCCAGCAGCGGGCCAGCATCCTGACCGTGGACGGCTACCGGGTCCGGCTGGACGTGACCTCCGCGCCCGACCCCGCGGCCGCGACCTTCCGCTCCACCACCACGGTCGCCTTCCGCTGCGCCCGGCCCGGCACCGCCACCTTCCTCGACCTGCTCGCCCCCGCCGTCCGCTCGATCACCCTGAACGGCCGCGCGATCGACCCGGCCACCGCCTTCGACGGCGCCCGCGTCCACGTCGACGGCCTCGCCGCCGACAACGTCCTCACCATCGACGCCGACTGCGCCTACAGCCGCACCGGCGAGGGCCTGCACCGCTTCGTCGACCCGGCCGACGGCGAGACCTACCTCTACACCCACTACGAGCCGGCCGACGCCCGCCGCGTCTTCGCCACCTTCGAACAGCCCGACCTGAAGGCCCCGTTCACCTTCACCGTGACCGCCCCGGCCGCGTGGGACGTGTGGTCCAACGCCGTCCACGAGCACGTCGACACCGAAGAGGGCGCCCGCACCTGGGAGTTCGCGCCGACCAAGCCGATCTCCACGTACCTCACCGCCGTCGTCGCCGGCCCCTACCACATCGCCCGCGACCACTACAGCCGCGAGCTGCCCGACGGCACCACCCTGGAGATCCCGCTCTCCGCGATGTGCCGCAAGTCCCTCGCGCGCCACTTCGACGCGGACGAGATCCTCGGCGTCACCAAGCTCGGACTCGACTTCTTCCACGAGCAGTTCGACTACCCGTACCCGTTCGGCAAGTACGACCAGGCCTTCGTGCCCGAGTACAACATCGGCGCCATGGAGAACCCCGGCTGCGTCACCTTCAAGGAGGACTTCGTCTTCCGCTCGAAGGTCACCGACGCCGCCTACGAGGGCCGCGCCAACGTCATCCTGCACGAGATGGCGCACATGTGGTTCGGCGACCTCGTCACCATGCGCTGGTGGGACGACCTGTGGCTCAAGGAGTCCTTCGCCGACTTCATGGGCTCCTACGGGCTGGTCGGCGCCCGCACCCGCTACAGCTCGGCCTGGGTCACCTTCGCCAACCAGCGCAAGGCCTGGGCCTACCGGCAGGACCAGTTGCCCACCACCCACCCCATCACCGCCGACATCCGCGACCTCGAAGCCGCCAAGCTCAACTTCGACGGCATCACCTACGCCAAGGGCGCCTCCGTCCTCAAGCAGCTGGTCGCGTACGCCGGTTCGGACGCCTTCTTCGAGGGCGCCCGCCGCTACTTCAAGCGCCACGCCTTCGGCAACACCGAACTCGCCGACCTGCTGGGCATCCTGGAGGAGACCAGCGGCCGCGACCTCAAGTCCTGGGCCGCCGCCTGGCTGCAGACCGCCGGCGTCGACTCGCTCACCCCGCAGGTCACCGCCGACGCCGAGGGCCGGATCACCGAACTCGCCGTCCTCCAGGACGGGGCCGTGCTGCGCCCGCACCGGATCGCCGTCGGCCTCTACGACCACGACTCCGACGGCACGCTGGTGCGCACCGCCCGGATCGAGCTCGACGTCACCGGCGCCCGCACCGTCGTCGCCGAGGCCGCCGGCCGCCCCCGCCCGGCACTCGTCCTGCTCAACGACGACGACCTCACCTACTGCAAGATCCGCTTCGACGACGCCTCGCTGGAGACCCTGCGCACCGGCCTCGGCGAGATCGGCGACGACCTCGCCCGCGCCCTCGCCTGGTCCGCCGTCTGGAACCTCACCCGCGACGGCCTCATGCCCGCCCGCGACTACGTCGCCCTGGTGCTGCGCTTCGCCGGCCAGGAGGGCAACATCGGCGTCCTGCAGTCCCTGCACACCCAGGCCAAGACCGCCGTCGACCTCTACGCCGACCCCGCCTGGCGCGCCGAGGGCGGCCGGCTGCTCGCCGACGGCGCCCTGCGCGAACTGCGCGGGGCCGTCCCCGGCAGCGACCACCAGCTCGCCTGGGCCCGCTTCCTCGCCCAGACCGCGGGCGGCGCCGAACACCTCGGCCTGGTCCGCGGCCTGCTCGCCGGCAGCGCCCGGATCGACGGCCTCGACGTCGACCAGGAGCTGCGCTGGGCGCTGTGGCTCGCCCTGGCCGCCGCCGGGCAGGCCTCCGACGACGAGCTCGCCGGGGAGCTCGCCGCCGACAACACCGCCGGCGGCAAGCGCCAGTACACCCAGTGCCTGGCCGCCCGCCCCACCCCCGAGGCCAAGGCCGCCGCCTGGTCGGCCGTCGTCGACTCCGACGAACTGCCCAACGCCCTGGTCGAGGCCAACATCGCCGGCTTCGCGCTGCCCGCCCACCGCGACCTCACCGCCCTCTACGCGGCGCCCTACTTCAAGCTCCTGGAGAAGATCTGGGCCGAGCGCACCATCGAGATCGCGATGCGCTTCGTCGGCGGCTTCTTCCCGAGCGCCCAGATCGGCGAGCCGACCCTCGCCGAGGCCGACGCCTGGCTGGACGGCCACCCCGACGCGGCGCCCGCGCTGCGCCGCCTGGTGATCGAGCGCCGGGACGACCTCGCCCGCGCCCTGCGCGCCCAGGCCTGCGACCGGGCCTGACCGTTCACGCAACGACGGAGGGGCCCGCCGTGCGGACGGCGGGCCCCTCCGTCGTTGTGTGAACGTCGTTGCGTGAACGTCGCTACGTGAACGTGTTTGCGTGAACGTCCCTGCCTGGAGCGTCAGTTGCGCGAGGCCAGCAGCGGCAGGCCCTCGCCCTCCAGCTCGGCGTGCGCCACCTTGCGCCCGGTGACCGCCAGCAGGAGCGCGAGCACCGGTCCCCGCACCTCGGGGCCGCTGCCCGCCGTCCAGTCCGCGTCCGTGGCCCGCAGGGTCAGCCCCTCGACCCTCCGCTTGCCGCCGATGAGCAGGTTGGAGCCCCGGTAGAAGTCCGCCAGCCGGGTCAGCGCCGCCACCGGGTACGCCCGGGCGAGGCCGAGCGGGCGGCGGATGTCCTCGGCGTGCACCACCGTCTCGCCCAGCCAGCTGTCGACCGGGCCCGGCGGGTGGCCGACCGAGTCCAGTTGCGCCCGGAAGGCGGCGAGGGTGTCCGCGGGCGTCCCGCTCGTCAGTTCGGCGATCTCGCGGGCGGCCATGTCCTCGAAGCGGAAGCCCGCCCTGGCGAGCTTCAGGAAGAAGCCGGGCGGCGTCATCCGGGCCGTCGCCGCCATGTGCGCGAGGGTGTCCTGCACGCTCCGCCCGGTGCAGAGCGAGGGGGTCGCCCACTGCTCCGGGGTGAGGTCCCGCACGTCGGCGAGCAGGGCGCGCCGCTCGGCGTGGATCGTCCCCCAGGTGTCCGGTGTCGTCGCCATGCTTCCGTGGTACTACCACGACGGCCGGGCCGCACCCCCGAGGGGATGCGACCCGGCCGGCCTGGCGCTACGGGTGTGCTCAGCCGATCAGCGAGCGCAGCACGTACTGCAGGATGCCGCCGTTGCGGTAGTAGTCCGCCTCACCGGGGGTGTCGATGCGGACGACCGCGTCGAACTCGACGGCGCCGGCGACGACCTTGACGGTCGCCGGGGTGGTGCCGTCGTTGAGCTCGGTCACGCCGGTGATGGAGAAGGTCTCCTCGCCGGTCAGGCCGAGGGAGTCGGCGTTCTGGCCCTCAGGGAACTGCAGCGGCAGGACGCCCATGCCGATCAGGTTCGAGCGGTGGATGCGCTCGTACGACTCGGCGATGACGGCCTTGACGCCCAGGAGCGCGGTGCCCTTGGCGGCCCAGTCGCGGGACGAGCCGGAGCCGTACTCCTTGCCGGCCAGGACGACCAGCGGGGTGCCGGCGGCCTGGTAGTTCTGCGAGGCGTCGTAGATGAACGACACCGGGCCGTCGGCCTGGGTGAAGTCGCGGGTGTAGCCGCCCTCGGTGCCCGGCGCGATCTGGTTGCGCAGGCGGATGTTGGCGAAGGTGCCGCGGATCATGACCTCGTGGTTGCCGCGGCGCGAGCCGTAGCTGTTGAAGTCGCGCTTCTCGACGCCGTTGGCGGTCAGGTACTGCGCCGCCGGGGTGCCCGGCTTGATGTTGCCGGCCGGGGAGATGTGGTCGGTGGTGACCGAGTCGCCCAGCTTGGCCAGGACGCGGGCGCCGGCGATGTCGGTCACCGGGCTCGGGGTCTTGGCCATGCCCTCGAAGTACGGGGGCTTGCGGACGTAGGTGGACTCGGCGTCCCACTCGAAGGTGTTGCCGGTCGGGACCGGGAGCGACTGCCAGCGGTGGTCGCCGGCGAAGACGTCCTGGTAGCCCTTGTCGAACATGTCCTGGTCGATGGAGCCGGCGACGGTGGCGGCGACCTCCTGCTCGGACGGCCAGATGTCGGCGAGGAAGACGTCGTTGCCGTCGGCGTCCTGGCCCAGGGCGTCCTTGGTGATGTCGACGTTCATGTTGCCGGCGAGGGCGTAGGCGACCACCAGCGGCGGGGAGGCCAGGTAGTTCATCTTGACGTCCGGGTTGATCCGGCCCTCGAAGTTGCGGTTGCCGGAGAGCACCGAGACGACGGCGAGGTCGGACTCGTTGACGGCGGCCGAGACCTCCTCGGGCAGCGGGCCCGAGTTGCCGATGCAGGTGACGCAGCCGTAGCCCACCAGGTTGAAGCCCAGCTTCTCCATGTACGGGAGCAGGCCGGCCTTCTCGTAGTAGTCCATGACGACCTTGGAGCCGGGCGCCAGGGTGGTCTTGACCCAGGGCTTGACCGTCAGGCCCTTCTCCACGGCCTTCTTCGCCAGCAGGGCGGCGCCCAGCATGACGGAGGGGTTGGAGGTGTTGGTGCAGGAGGTGATCGAGGCGATCACGACCGCGCCGTTGTCGATCTCGTACGTCGAGCCGTCGGGGGCGGTGACGGTGGTCGGCTTGGAGGCCTCGGCCGAGTAGGCCGGCAGCGCCTCGGCGAACCGCTCGGCGGCCTCGGCCAGGATCACGCGGTCCTGCGGGCGCTTCGGGCCGGAGATCGACGGGACGACGGTGGAGACGTCCAGCTCCAGGTACTCGGAGTAGACCGGCTCGACCGACGGGTCGTGCCAGAGGCCCTGCTCCTTGGCGTACGCCTCGACCAGGGCGAGCTGCTGCTCGTCGCGGCCGGTGAGCTTCAGGTAGTTGATGGTCTCCGCGTCGATCGGGAAGATCGCGCAGGTGGAGCCGAACTCCGGCGACATGTTGCCGATGGTGGCGCGGTTGGCCAGCGGGATGGCGCCGATGCCGTCGCCGTAGAACTCGACGAACTTGCCGACCACACCGTGCTTGCGCAGCATCTCGGTGATGGTGAGGACCAGGTCGGTGGCGGTGGTGCCGGCCGGCAGCTGGCCGGTCAGCTTGAAGCCGACGACGCGCGGGATCAGCATGGAGACCGGCTGGCCCAGCATGGCGGCCTCGGCCTCGATGCCGCCGACGCCCCAGCCCAGCACGCCCAGGCCGTTGACCATGGTGGTGTGCGAGTCGGTGCCGACGCAGGTGTCCGGGTAGGCCTGGCCGTTACGGACCATGACCGTGCGGGCCAGGTGCTCGATGTTCACCTGGTGGACGATGCCGGTGCCCGGCGGGACGACCTTGAACTCGTCGAACGCGGTCTGGCCCCAGCGCAGGAACTGGTAGCGCTCCTTGTTGCGGCCGTACTCGATCTCGACGTTCTGGACGAAGGCGTCCGGGGTGCCGAACTTGTCGGCGATGACCGAGTGGTCGATGACCAGCTCGGCCGGGGCCAGCGGGTTGATCTTGGCCGGGTCGCCGCCCAGCTCCTTGACGGCCTCGCGCATGGTGGCGAGGTCGACCACGCACGGCACGCCGGTGAAGTCCTGCATGATCACGCGGGCCGGGGTGAACTGGATCTCCTGGCTCGGCTGGGCGGTGGCGTCCCAGTTGCCGAGCGCGCCGATGTGGGCGGCGGTGATGTTCGCGCCGTCCTCGGTGCGCAGCAGGTTCTCCAGCAGCACCTTGAGGCTGTAGGGCAGCCGCTCGGAACCCTCGACGGCGGAGAGCTTGAAGATCTCGTACGACTCGTCGCCCACCTGCAGCGAGCTGCGGGCGTCGAAGCTGTTCGCGGACACGACTGACTCCTTCTGGGTGCTTCACGCGATATCCGGCCACCACGGTGGTAAGGTCAGCCTTACTTAGGCTGGCCTTGCCGCCATCGCCGGTGAGCGCCTCTCGGCAAGTATCTTGATGTCGAGATATATGGTAAGGGGCAGTTATCTCGATGTCGAGATAAACCATAGTGCATGCCGCCGCGTTCACCACCGCAGGCATGCCCGGGTCGGCGTCCGCCCAGTTCAGCGACCGTCCGGGCCGCGCCGCTTGCGCTCCAGCCGGATCAGCCACACCGCCCCCGCCACCACCCCGCCGAGCAGCAGCAGGACCAGCAGCAGCCCGCCTCCGGCCACCGGCGCCGGGGCGACATCGGCCAGCATCCTCGTCATGTCTTCTCCTCGATTCGCACGGAGGCACCCTCGTGGGCGGCCCCCAGGACCAGCATCAGCAGCACCGGGAACTCCAGGTAGGCGTGGTAGCTCGCCACCGCCGCGTACAGCGCGCGGCCCTGCGCGTAGTCGGCCGCGAACAGCACCGCCAGCACCCCGCCCGCCGCCGCCCCCAGCGCCCACGCGCGCGCACCGCGCAGCGCCGGCACCCGGGCCTCGAAGCCCTCGGCCGCCTCCGGCGCGTAGCGCGGCAGGAACCACACCCACACCACGTAGTGCATCGTCTGCAGGAACGCGAACACCGCCAGGAAGCGCAGGCCGAGGTGCGAGGCCAGCCATGCGGGCGGCGTGTAGGAGCTCTCCAGGCGGGCCGTCCAGCCGCCCGCCGTGCCCGTGGCGCCCGTAGCGCCCGTAGCGCCCGTAGCGCCCACCAGCAGGCCGTCCAGCAGTCCGCTCAGCAGCAGGGCCGGCACCAGCAGCACCCACGTGAACTGCAGCGCCAGGAACAGCGCACGCCCCCGCGCCAGCCGCCGCGACCACTCCCACAGGAACAGCAGCGGCACCACGTTGTGCAGGTGCGCCAGCACCACGAAGTGGTACGCCGGGAACGACAGCGACCCGGCGGCGGCCGCCGCCAGCACCGCCACGGCCCCCGCCAGCAGCACCGGACGCGAGCGCAGCCCGTACCAACTCGCCGCCACCAGCAGCCCGTACGCCAGCAGGATCTCCGCCGACCGGGAGTAGACGGACGGCGGCAGCAGCCGGCACACGACGATGCCGGTGACGAGGACGAGCAGCAGCCGCAGCAGCGGACCCGCCAGCACCACCGCGAAGCGGCCCGCCACGTACCGCAGTTCCAGCACGTTGTGGAGCAACCCGAAGGCCGCCAGCCCCAGCACCGCCAGCCCGGTCGGCGCCCGCAGCGCCAGCACCAGCGCCAGCGCGCCCGCCACCACGAAACCCACCTGCGGCACAGCGCCCAGCCGCAGCCCCGGCCCGGCCGCCGGCCAGGCCCCGCCGCGGGCCGCCCCCGCACCCGTGATCGCCACGCTCCCCCTCCCCATGGCACGATCCCCTGCCGTGCGCTACCCCGTGGCCCTGGCCCTCACGCTGCTGACCGAGACACCCGTCTACACCGCCGCCCTGAGCCTCGCCGGGCCCGTCCGCCCGGGCCGGGCCGCGGCCGCCGCCGTGCTGGTCAACCTGGCGACGCACCCCGTGCTCTGGTGGACCCTCCGGCACTGGACCGGCGGGCCCGCCGCAGCGTACTGGACGGCCTTCGGCCTCAGCGAGGCGGCGGTCTGCGCCGTCGAGGCCCTCCTCCTCCGCCCACTCGCGGGCCTGCGCCCGCGCGACCCGCTCCCCTGGATCGCCTCCGGCACCGCCAACGCCACCTCCATGCTCGCGGGGCTGCTCGCCGCACCGTTCCTCGGCGGCTGACCGCGGTTCCACGGCCCGGTTCCGACGGCCTGACCCCGCGGCCCGGTTCCACGGCCCGGCCCCGCGGCCCGGTTCCGGCGGGTGGGGGCCGGGCCGGTACGGTGGCGGGGAGTCGGTGACGTGCGGGAACGCCGGGGACGGGCAGGGGTCGGCTGATGATCGTGGTGGACGCGTCCGCGCTGGTGCTCGCGCTGGCCGACGAGGGGCCGCGCGGTGCCGCGGCCCGGGCCGAACTGGCGGCCGACGGCGAGTGGTTGGCGCCGGAGCACGTCATCGTCGAGGTGATGCAGTCGCTGCGCGGCCTCTACCTGGCCAAGGAGCTCACCGCCGGACGGGTCGCCGAACTCACCGGCGAACTGGCCGCGGTGGCGATCCGCAAGGTCGAGGTGGCGCCGCTGCTCGGCCGGATCTGGGAGCTCAAGGACAACCTCACCCCGGACGACGCCGCGTACGTCGCCGTCGCCGAGCGGTACGGGGCGCCGCTGATCACCGCGGACCTGCGGCTCATGCGGGCCAGCGGGCCGCGCTGCGAGATCCGCGGCATCCGGCGCACACCGGAGTAGCCGGGCCGCCCCCGGGCTGGGGTGTCCCGGGCGGCCCTGCCGGGGCGGTGTCCCGGGCGGCCCGGGCGCGTTGAGCACCGCGACCGTCACCCCGCCCGTGGAAGGCCCGCCGATGCCCCTCCCGTTCGCCTCCGCCCTGCTGCCGCTCGCGCTGCTCGCACCCGCCGTCGCGCCGGTGTCCGTCATCGAGGCCGACTTCGACCCGGCCTCGGCCTTCGTCCCGCCCGCCGCCATCAGCTACGCCGACGACCTCGTGCCGTACGGCTCGCACGCCACCGTCGTCACCGACCGCTCGACGGCCGGGCGGACGGTGCTCACCCTGGCCGTCACCGGACTCGCGCCCGGCCACGAGTTCCCGGTCCACCTGCACACCGGCACCTGCGGAACCGTACCGACCTCGTCCGGGCCGCACTACCAGAACGTCGTCGACCCGGTGCAGCCGTCCACCGACCCGGCCTACGCCAACGACCGCAACGAGCTGCGGCTCGTGCTGCGCACCGACGACCGGGGCGACGGCACCGCCACGGCCGCGGTGGACTGGCAGGCGCGGGCCGGCGAGGCCCGCTCGCTGGTGCTGCACGCGGGCACCCCGGCCGGCCCGCACGCGGCGGCCGACCGGGTGGGCTGCATCAAGCTGGACCGGTAGCCCGTCCGGCCCTCCTCAGGACCCGAGGGTGGCGACCAGGACCGCCTTGATGGTGTGCAGCCGGTTCTCCGCCTGGTCGAACACGATGGAGTGCGCCGACTCGAACAACTCGTCGGTGCACTCCAGCTCGGTCATCCCGGTGGCCTCGTACATCTGCCGCCCGACCTCGGTGCCGAGGTCGTGGAAGGCCGGCAGGCAGTGCAGGAACTTGACGTCCGGATTGCCGGTGGCCCGGACGGTGTCCATCGACACCTGGTACGGCTTGAGCAGCTCGATCCGCTCGGCCCAGACCTCCTTGGGCTCGCCCATCGAGACCCAGACGTCCGTGTAGAGGAAGTCGGCGCCGGCCACGCCCTCGGCCACGTCCTCGGTGAGGGTGATCCGGGCGCCGGTGGTCTCGGCGAGCGCGTGCGCCGCCTTCCGGACGTCCTCGGCCGGCCAGACCGCGCGCGGCGCGACGATCCGGACGTCCATGCCGAGCAGGGCGCCGGTGACCAGCAGCGAGTTGCCCATGTTGGAGCGGGCGTCGCCGAGGTAGGCGAAGGCGATGCCGGTGAGCGGCTTGGCCGTGTGCTCGGTCATGGTGAGCACGTCGGCCAGCATCTGGGTCGGGTGCCACTCGTCGGTCAGGCCGTTCCAGACCGGCACGCCCGCGTGCGCGGCGAGCTCCTCGACGACCTCCTGGCCGTGGCCGCGGTACTCGATGCCGTCGAACATCCGGCCCAGCACCCGGGCGGTGTCCTTGATCGACTCCTTGTGGCCGATCTGCGAACCGGACGGGTCCAGGTAGGTGGTGCTCGCGCCCTGGTCGTGCGCGGCGACCTCGAAGGCGCAGCGGGTCCGGGTGGAGGTCTTCTCGAAGATCAGCGCGATGTTCTTGCCGCGCAGCCGGGGCTGCTCCGTGCCCGCGTACTTCGCCGCCTTGAGCCGGGCCGCGAGGTCCACCAGGAAGCGGAACTCCTGGGGAGTGAAGTCGAGCTCCTTGAGGAAGTGCCTGTTCCGGAGGTTGAAGGCCATGCCGGGCTCCTGGGGTGACGGGACGGACGGGAAAGCGGCAAGTGTATACGATGCTCTGAATTTATATGCAGAGCGGGGGTGGACGGGAGGGGAACGGCCGAGCGGAACGGCCGAGGGGGAGCCCGGTCGGACTCCCCCTCGATTCTCACCCCGGTTCTTGCCCCGGGTCTCGCCCCGGCCCCCACCCCGGCAGGGCGCTCCTACAGGCGCGGGTCGACCGGTTCGGACTCCAGGGCCAGGACCGCGAACACCGCCTCGTGCACCCGCCACAGCGGCTCGCCCGCCGCCAGCCGGTCCAGCGCCTCCAGGCCCAGCGCGTACTCGCGCAGCGCCAGCGAGCGCTTGTGGCCGAGGGCGCGCTCGCGCAGCCGGTCCAGGTGCTCGGTGTAGTCCGGGCCGTAGATGATGCGCAGGTACTCGCGGCCGCGCACCTTGACGCCGGGCTGGACCAGCCCGCCCGGACGGCCCTCGGCGCGCTCCGTGCGCACCAGCGAGCCCAGTGGCTTCACCACCATGCCCTCGCCGCCGGCCCCGGTCAGCTCCTCCCACCACGCGACGCCCGCGGCCACGGACGCCTCGTCGGCGGTGTCCACCACGAGCCGGCCGGTGCGGTGGAGCAGGGGCGCGGCCGGACCGCCCGCGGACGTGGTCGCGTCGGCGTCGGCGTCCACCAGGCGGTCGATCCAGGCGAGGTGCTCGTCGTGCGGGCGCACCGCGAGGTTCGCCCCCTCGGCGGCCAGCACCTGGAACGGCGCGAGCCGGACGCCGGCCAGCCCCTCGGTCGGCCAGCAGTAGCGCCGGTACGCCTCGGTGAACGCCCCCGCGTCGGCGGCGCGCTGCCGCTGCCTGGCCGTCAGCCCCTCGACGTCCAGACCGCGCCCGGCCGCCTGCTCCAGCGCCGACAGCACCACCGGCAGAGCGGCGCCCGCCGCCGCGCCGACCGCCGCGTACTGGCGGCGCAGCAGCTCGACGGCCTTCAGGGACCACGGCATCAGCTCGGCGTCGAGCAGCAGCCAGCCGGTGCCCAGCTCCTCGAACAGCCCGGCCCGCTCGGCGGCGGCCCGCACCCGGCCCAGCACCGCGGCCGTCAGGGCGTCGTCGCTGAGGAACGCGCGGCCCGTCCTGGTCCAGATCGCACCGGGACCGGCCACGCCGAAGCGCTTCTCCAGCGCCGCCTCGTCCCGGGCCACCAGCACGACCGCGCGCGAGCCCATGTGCTTCTCTTCGCACACGACCTGCCGGACGCCGTCCGCCCGGAAGGCGGCGAACGCCTCGTCGGGGTGCTCCAGGAAGCCGTCCCGGCGGGAGGTGGCCGTCGGGGCCATCGTCGGCGGCAGGTAGGCGAGCAGCCGCGGATCCAGCGCGAAGCGGCTCATCACCTCCAGCGCCGCCGCCGCGTTCTCCTCCCGGACGGCGACCCGGCCGTGCAGCCCGGTCTCGACGATCCGCCGGCCCGCCACGTCGGCGAGGTCCAGCGGACGGCCCTCCCGCGCGCCCGGCGCGTCGGTGATCATCGGACGCACCGGCGCGTACCACTCGCGCTCGGCCGCCACGCTCACCAGCTCGCGCTCCGGGTAGCGCAGCGCGGTCAGGCTGCCGCCGAACACGGCGCCGGTGTCCAGGCAGATGGTGTTGTTGACGAAGCCCGCCGTCGGCACCGGTGTGTGGCCGTAGACCACCAGCGCCCGGCCCCGGTACTCCTCCGCCCACGGGTAGCGCACCGGCAGGCCGTACTCGTCGGTCTCGCCGGTCGTCTCCCCGTACAGCGCGTGCGAGCGCACCCGGCCGGAGGCCCGGCCGTGGTACTTCTCCGGCAGACCGGCGTGGCACACCACCAGCGCGCCGCCGTCCAGCAGGTAATGGCTGACCAGGCCGCGCATGAACGCGCGCACCTCGGCCCTGAACTCCTCGCTCTCGCCCGCCAGCTGGTCCAGCGACTCCTGGAGGCCGTGCGAGACGGTGACCTTCTTGCCGTCCATCGCGCGGCCCAGCTTGTTCTCGTGGTTGCCCGGCACGCACAGCGCGTGGCCGGCCGCCACCATGCCCATCACCAGGCGCAGCACGCCGGGGGTGTCCGGGCCGCGGTCGACCAGGTCTCCGACGAAGACGGCGGTGCGGCCGTCCGGGTGCGCGGCGTCCACCGGGCGCCCCTCGGCGTCCCGGGTGAGGACGTAGCCGAGGCGGGTCAGCAGGGTCTCCAGCTCGGAACGGCAGCCGTGGATGTCGCCGACGACGTCGAACGGGCCGGTGAGGTGGCGCAGGTCGTTGTAGCGCTTCTCCAGCTCGATCCCGGCCGCCGCCACCTCCGCCGCGCCGCGCAGGATGTGCACCTTGCGGAAGCCCTCGCGCTCCAACCCGCGCAGGGAGCGCCGCAGTTCGCGGTTCTGGCGGGGGATGACGTGGGGCGGCAGCTGGCGGTCCGGCCGGGTGCGGTTGCGCTCCGCGCAGACACCGGGCGGGACGTCCAGGACGATCGCGATCGGCAGCACGTCGTGGTCGCGCGCGATCTTCACCAGCTGACGGCGCGCCTCGGGCTGGACGTTGGTCGCGTCCACGACCGTCAGACGGCCGGCGGCGAGGCGCTTGCCGACGATGTAGTGCAGGACGTCGAAGGCCTCGGCGGAGGCCGACTGGTCGTTCTCGTCGTCGGCGACCAGGCCGCGGCAGAAGTCGGAGGAGACGACCTGGGTGGGCAGGAAGTGGCGGCGGGCGAAGGTGGACTTGCCCGAGCCGCTCGTGCCGATCAGGACGACGAGGGAGACGTCCGTGACGGGGAGGCGGCGGGGGGCGGCCGGGACGGACGGTGCTTCGGGGGTCCGTGCCTCGTCGGAGGCCGGGGTTGCTTCGTCGGTCATCGGGGTTCGCCTCCTTCGGGCGTCGGGGTGGTGGTGGCGGTGATGGTGTCTGTATCGGCGGTGGTGGCGGCGGCGGTGTCGGTGGTGGTGCCGGTGGTGGTGCCGGCGGCGGTGTCGGTGGCGGTGCGGAAGAGGGCCAGCTGGGTCGGCGGGCCGACCTCCGGGTCCTGCGGACCGACCGGGCGCAGCTCGACGGTGTAGCCGTACGCCGAGGCCACCCGCTCCGCCCAGGCCCGGAACTCGGCCCGCGACCACTCGAAGCGGTGGTCCGCGTGCCGGACGGCGCCCGCCGGCAGGCTCTCCCAGCGCACGTTGTACTCCGCGTTCGGCGTGGTCACGACGACCGCGCCCGGACGGGCCGAGCCGAACACCGCGGACTCCAACGCGGGCAGCCGGGGCAGGTCCAGGTGCTCGATCACCTCGCACAGCACCGCCGCGTCGAAGCCCTTCAGCCGCGCGTCCGTGTACGTCAGCGCGCCCTGCGCCAGCGTCACCCGGGCCGCCTGCCGCTCCGGCAAGCGCTCCAGGCGCAGCTTGCGGGCCGCCACCCGCAGCGCCCGCACGGACACGTCCACGCCGAGGATCCCGGTGAACCGGGCGTCCTTCAGCAGCGCTCCGATCAGCTCGCCCTGGCCGCAGCCGAGGTCGGCGACCTTCGTCGCACCGGTCTCGCGCAGGGCCGCCAGGATCGCGGCGCGGCGCTGCTCGGCGAGGGACGGCTGCTTCCCGGGGGCCGGGGCTTCGGGGTTGGCGGGGTTGCCGGGGTTGCCGGGGTTGCCGGGGTCGTCGGATGCGGGCGCGGTGCCGGTGGGCGCGCCCGGGATCTCCTGGGCGGGCTCGTCGGGCTCGTCGGCGACCGCGTTGTCGATCTCCTCGACCTCGCGGTCGTCCGCCTCCGCGAGACGGGCCAGCTCCAGGCGCTCCATCGCCGCCCTGGTCAGCGACCAGCGCCGCGACAGGTAGCGCCGGGTGATCAGGGCCCGCTCGGGGTGATCGGCCAGCCAGCCCTCCCCCGCGGCCAGCAGCTTGTCCACCTCGTCCGGGGCCACCCAGTAGTGCTTGGCACCGTCCAGCACCGGCAGCAGCACGTACAGCTGATGGAGCGCGTCGGACAGGCGCACGGACTCCGCGGCCAGCTCGATCCGCACGTACCGCGACTCGCCCCACTCCGGGAACGCCTCGTCCAGCGGGACCGCCTCCGCCTCGACCCGCCAGCCCATCGGCTCGAACAGCCGGGCCACCATCTCCGGGCCGCCGCCCTCGCCCACGCCGTTCGCGGGCACCGCGGGCAGCGCGATGCGCAGCGGACGCGCCAGCTCGGGCAGCTCGGGACGGGCCTGGCACACGCCCTTCATCGCCGACCGGAACACCGTCCGCAGCGCCACCGCGAGCAGCGAGGACGCGGCGTACGGCCGGTCGTTGACGTACTGGGCGAGCGCGAAGTCGGGCGAGCCGCCGCGGCCCTTGCCACGGCCCTTGCGGACCAGCGCGATCGGATCGACGTCCAGCAGCAGCGCCGCCGTGCAGAGCTCGTCCCCCGCCTCCGGGTAGAAGACGTGGGCCTCTCCGTGCGACGTCGTGAACCGCTGGACCTTGCCGGGATGCTTGTGCAGCAGGAACCCGAGATCCGTTGCCGGGCTCTCGGCGCTGCCGGTGGTGGAAATCGACATGAACACCTGCCCGAGTATTGCCGAGCGGTGATCCCCTCGGCACCGGGTTTTCCCAGCCCACGGCCGGTCGGCGACGCCCCGCGCCCGGCGTGTCCGGACGGTGGGCGTTTTCGGCGCCGGGCCCCCGCATTGGTTAACGTGCACGGTGTGACTGCTGAATCCACCACGCTCCCGAACGGCGCCGTCGCCGCCGGTCTGGCCACCATCGCCGCCGACGGAACCGTCCTCGACACCTGGTTCCCCGCCCCCGTCCTGACCGCCGAGCCCGGCCCCGCCGGGACCGTCCGGCTCACCGCCGAGCAGGCCGAGGCCGAGCTCGGCACCGGCGCCGCCGAGGCGCTGCGCGCCGACACCCGGCGCGGCGTCGAGGTGGTCGCCGTGCGCACCACCATCGCCTCGCTGGACGAGAAGCCGCTCGACACGCACGACGTGTACCTGCGCCTGCACCTGCTCAGCCACCGCCTCGTCCGGCCGCACGGCCAGAACCTGGACGGCATCTTCGGCCTGCTCGCCAACGTCGCCTGGACCAGCATCGGCCCCGTCCCGGTCGACCGGGTCGAGTCGGCCCGCCTCGCCGTCCGCGCGCAGGGCGGCCAGCTCGCCGTGTACGGGATCGACAAGTTCCCGCGGATGACCGACTACGTCGCCCCGTCCGGCGTGCGCATCGCCCACGCCGACCGCGTGCGCCTCGGCGCGCACCTCGCCGCGGGCACCACCGTGATGCACGAGGGCTTCGTCAACTTCAACGCCGGCACCCTCGGCACCTCCATGGTCGAGGGCCGGATCAGCGCGGGCGTCGTCGTCGGCGACCACAGCGACATCGGCGGCGGCGCCTCGATCATGGGCACCCTGTCCGGCGGCGGCAAGCAGGTCGTCTCGGTCGGCGAGCGCTGCCTGCTCGGCGCCAACGCCGGCATCGGCATCTCGCTCGGCAGCGACTGCGTCGTCGAGGCCGGCCTCTACGTCACCGCGGGGACCCGGGTCACCACGCCCGACGGCAAGATCGCCAAGGCCGTCGAGCTGTCCGGCCAGGACAACCTCCTGTTCCGCCGCAACTCCCAGAGCGGCGCCGTCGAGGTCATCGCCCGCTCCGGCTCCTGGGGCGGCCTCAACGCCGACCTCCACGCCCACAACTGAGCCACCCGGCTCCCCTCAGTGCCCCTGCGCCGACTCCCGGCGCCGGGGCGCTGTGCTGGGGCTGGGCTGAGCTGAGCTGTTTTGAGGCTTCGGGGATCGCGTTCTTCCTGGGCCCCTCCCCCGCCCCCAACCCTTCCTCCTCCACTGCCATCTGAGGCCCACCCCCCCACCCCCGCCGCCCCCGCCCGCCACCTACCCTCGGTTCCAAACAGCCCTGCGCGTTCCCCTGGGCTGCTCGGCTCCAGGTGCACAGCGCCGAGCAAGCGCCACAGAGCACTCCCCCAGCGGCTCCAGATCCTCTTCAACGCCGCTGCTCTCCCGCACGGTCTGCGGGATCTCGGCGACGGTGACCGTCGGCATCGGCCGGTCGGCGTCCTCGCCGTCCTCGCGGACCAGCAGGACCATGCTCAGGTCGGCCGCCGTCAGCTCGGGGCCCTCCAGGAAGCTGCGAACGGCCGGGCGGCCGTGGAGCCGGTCGGCGACGGCGTGTGCGGCGGCGTGCTGGGTGGTGGTCATCTCGTCCTCTCGGTCCGTGGAATGGGGCGCCAGTGGCCCGGGGCGTGTGCCGCACAGGAAAAGTCTGCGAGGTCGACTTCCTGCGCTTACAGGGTGGTGGTCTGAGTGGCGCGGGTGCGGCAGTGCGTGAGGGCGGGTTTGATGCGGGGGTCGGAGGTGGGGGAGGCGGCGAGGAGTTCACCGGCGGTGACGAGGGCCGACCAGTAGTGGGAGGGGTTGCCGGTGGTGGGGCGGGGGTGGGTGGCGGCGAGGGAGAGGTAGGCGGCGGTGAGGTTGCCAGTGGTGAACCAGCGGGCGAGGCCGTGCCGGTGGCCGGCGCGGATGCCGCCGAGGGCGTCGATCGCGGTGAGGAAGAGGTCGATGACGGCGAGGTCGCGGGCGTCGAGATCCTTGGGAATGTCGAACACGCCGAGGGCTTCGAGGAGTTCACCGGTGTCGGCCTCGAAGCCGGGGCGGGAGTTGTCGAGCAGGGCGTCGAAGCAGTCGTCGAGCCGGAGCTTGGTGTCGGCGGCCGGGACACCGAGGGCCAGGCAGACCGCGCGGGCGGCACGGAGGGGGTCGCGGGTGCGGCGGGCGAGGATGGCGTAGACCTCGGCGGGCGTGGAGCCCGTGTCGAACAGGTGCCGGGCGGTGAGGGAGAGTCGCATGGTTGGCACCCGTTCAGTCGGTGAGGAAAGTGGAGGCGAAGGAGGAAGAGGGGGCGACCAGGGCCCACACGAACTTGCCGACGCCGCCGGATCGCGGGCAGCAACCCCAGCGCTCGGCCAGTTCGTTGACGAGGAAGAGGCCGCGCCCGTGCACGTCGGACAGGGAGGGGGAACGGAGGCAGGGGCGCCCGCTGCTCGCGTCGTGGACTTCGAGGCGCAGGCGATCGTTGACGAAGGCGAAGCGGACCTCGATGAGGCGGTCGGTGGGTGCGTCGGAGTGCTGGACGGCGTTGGCGAAGAGTTCGCCGAGGAGCAGCTCGGCGACGTCGGAGTAGCGGTCGCCGGAGGGGAGCGCGGAGAGGTACGCACGGAGCAAGCGCCGGGCCAGGGGCGTGGATTCGGCCCGCGAGTCGAGGCGGGCGGCGAACGTGCGGGGCTGGCGGGTTTTGAGCATGGCGAAGTACCTCAAGGGAAGAGTGCATTCGAATGGAGTGAGCCATGCACTGGGCCTGCTCGGGCGACTGGATGGCGCCGAGGTCGACCCGCCGCTCCCGGGTAATGGACCCGAGCGGCCGGCCGAGCCACCGCTGGTGACTGGCTGATGACGAACAGTCAACATCCCTGCCCTGCAGTCGGCTATGGTCGGGGCGAGCCGGGAAGTTGAAACCCTTGAAACACGCCTGCAAGGGGGAACTGTCGTGCGAACTGGCCGTGAGCCAAACCGCAAGCTCGCCTCGTTGATGACCGAAGCCGCTTGGGGGAACGGCGAGCTGGCACGGGCTGTCAACCGGACCGGCACTGAGACCGGGCAACGGCTCAAGTACGACGCCTCGGCCGTCTCTCATTGGCTCGGCGGCACCTCGCCCGCGGCGAAGGCCCTGCCGGTGGTCCTGGAGACGCTGGCGCGGAGGCTCAAGCGGCCGATCACCGCTTTCGAGGCCGGATTCCGCGACATGCCTGCCAACGTTGACCAGTCGACAGATACGGTGTCAGGGCTGATCGACTTGGGGAGCCTCGATATGGATCCATCCCGGCGCGGAGTCCTCACGGCAGGCCTGTACTCAGTGGCCCTCACCATTCCGGGCTGGCCCGGCCTGGTGGGCCGCTTCGAGAGGCTACGGACCAACCCGCATCTGCGGATCGGCATGGAGGAGGTCCGGGCGGTCGCCGCGATGACCGAACGGATCAGCGACCTGGACGATCAGTTCGGCGGCCGGATGGCCCGCCCGATGGCCGCCTCGTTCCTGGTCAACACAATTGCCCCGTACCTGCAGGCGGACGCCACCGAGGATGTCCGCAAGGCGATGCTGTCGGCCGCCGCCGACCACTGCTACCTGACCGGCTACATGGCCATGGACGAACGCCATGATGCCCTGGCCCAGCGCTACTACATGAAGGCCCTGGAACTGGCCGGGCACGCGGGCGATCACCTCACGTACTGCACCACCCTGCGCGGCATGAGCGTGCAGGCCGTCGACCTAGGCCACGGCAGTACCGCCATGCGGTTCGCGGACGCCGCCTCGGCCGCCTCCCCGCAGGCCGGCCCCCGCATGAGGGCCTTCCTCGCCGGCCAACAGGCCCACGCCAGCGCCCAGACCGGAGACAAGGCCGGAGCCCTGTACCACCTGCGTCTAGCGGAAGTTGCGATGGAGCAGGCCGAGTCCAAGGCGAAGGCGTTCGGCTCCTACGATCCGTCCTCCCTTGCGTACCACGAGGCCAAGGTCCGCTGGGAGCTCGGGGACAAGACTGGCGCCATCGCTGCGATGGAGGCGTCCGACCGCCTGCGGTACTCCGTGTACGTGCGCAATCGGGTGCGGATGACAGGCATGCTCGCAGAGTGGAAGTTGCAGGCCGGCCGCCTCGAAGAAGCCTGCGCGGACTGGCATCGCGCTCTCGACGACTACCCGACTGTCCAGTCCGGCCGGGCCGACGACCGGTTCCGCTCGATGATGGCCATGATCAAGCCTTACCAGGGCAACCGGTACGCACGTGACCTGTGCAACCGTGCTCGACCGATGGCGAAGGCGGCCTGACCGGAAACGGGCACGTTGTCCGAGGCTCCGCTACCCCATCAATGGGGTAGCGGAGCTATTTGGTTACTTCTGGGCGTTGGCGCGGCGAGTGGGCTCCGCCATCGTCGGGCCCTCCGGCCAGGGGAGAGGTCCGAAGGGGCCGCTGATGCCCACCCCGGCGTAGAAGTGGAGACACCAATGCCCGTGCAGGAACGCGTCATCCAGATCCGCCGCCCCTACCTCAACCTGATCGCCGATGGCACCAAGACGATCGAGGTGCGCGTCGGCTATCCGAGCATGAGAAATGGCGATGTGCTTCTCCAGGGCCCCGGGGCCGCGGCGCGCCGGGCCCGGGGGCCACCGGGTGGCCGGCGGCGGGTGG
>NZ_JBHYWI010000081.1:0-19119 GCF_042751525.1 Kitasatospora sp. NPDC059408 | reverse complement strand
CGCTCTTTGTTATTGGGTGTGGTGTTCCTCCGGGCCCCGGGCGCCGCGCCGGGGGCCCCCGGGGCCCAACCTTTTCCCCTCTCGCTCTTCTCTGGGCCCCACCCCACCCCTCCCGCCCTCCCACCGCCTGCCCACGCCCATGCCTCAGAGGGCCTGCTCTTCGCCTTGGTCCTCTGGCCCTTGACTCCTAGGTCTCTGGCCCGTGGGCTGCTGGCTGCTCGGCGCCGGTGCACCGGCGCCGAGCAGCCACCGCACGCCTCCGCAGGCCGGCACAAGCCGCCTCGGTCCGCGCCCACTGCCCTTCTCTCCCTTGCCCGCCCTCCTCCTAGCCCAGGGCTCCCTGAGGCGGCAACCCTCGTTTCACTCGGGAGGCTGACCTCCCCGCCGACATGGACCGCATCGGGTGGTGTGCGGTGACCCGGTGGCGGCGCGGGTCGTTGGACGCTGCGGCGGGAGCGTGCGCCCCGGTGGCAAGGCAGCAGCCACCCCCGCCGCGCGGGCCGAGCCACCGTCGGCCGCTTCACGTCGCACTACCGATCCGAAGAGGTCCCGTCATGTCCGAACTCTGGTCCGAGACATCCGCCGCGCCGCAGTTCCCGACTGCCCCGGCGGTCCCGGCCGCCACTCCGAAGAGCCTGCTGGAGCAGATGCAGGAACTGCTCGCCTCCGTGACCGCGGACCTCGCCGAACTCCAGTCCTCCGGCGTCCGCGACGCCGGTACGGCCGGCTACCCCACCGGCACCGACACCTCCGGGGCTCCGGCCGTCGCGCCGGGCACCCGGTAGTCCGGCGCCCCGTCCGTCGGCCCGCCGTCACCCGGCGGGCCGAGCCGGACCACCAGTAAGGGCGCGCCCCGGCCGGCCGGCTCGGCCTCCGCCGCTCCGAGGAACCGCCCCGCCGCCTGCCGGAGCCGCACCACGAGGTCCTTGCACTCCGCCACCGCGTCGACGGTGTCGATGCACGTCCAGTACACGCTCTCCGTGTCGGCCCCGCAGGCCAGCACCACCAGCGTCTCGCCGAGCTCGCGCAGCAGCCCGTCGAGCGCCCCCAACGTCTCCTCCAGGTCGCCGAGTTCGCCGAGCCGGCCGGACCGTCCGCCGCTCAGCACGGCTGCCCTGACCACGGACCGGTCCAGGCAGCCCGAGGCGACCGTGCCCGCCTCGGACAGCTGTCTGCCGAGTCCGGCCAGTTCCTCCTCGTCCAGCTCGGCCAACCGGGCCCCCACCGCTTCGGTGAGCAGCGCCGCCCGCCGCGCCTCCACCAGCACGTCGGGTACGTGCCTGGCCTCGACCAGTGCGTGCCGGGCCGTCTTGATCAATCGCAGCGCCTCCATGGCGCATCCCCTTCCGCTCGCTTTCGCCGTCCGACCACGGCCGCCGCCGGGGCGGTTCGTGGTCACGGCGAAAGCGTGCGCCGAGAAGGGGAGGTGCGCATTGGAGCTTTCCAAAGCTGTGGAAAACCCCGGGGCTGTGGACAACTCCTGTCCCTCGCAGGGGTTATTCGCGCACCTCAGGCTTGACGTAGGCGGCCGATCCCGGCACCGGGAAGCGCTCCTCGTTCCGCTCGATCTTGGCCGCGAGCGCCTCCAGCGGGTCCACCCCCACCGCCGTGCAGAACTGCACCAGGTACGCGAGGACGTCGGCCACCTCGTCCCGCACCCGGTGGGCGCGCTGCGGGTCGGACATCACCGCGGCGGCCTGCTCAGGCGTCAGCCACTGGAAGATCTCCAGCAGCTCGCCGGCCTCCACCGTCAGCGCCGCCGCCAGGTTCTTCGGCGTGTGGAAGGGCTCCCACTTCCGCACCGCCGCGAAGTCCACCAGCCGCTGCCGCAGGCTCTCCAACGTCGGTGCCGCAGGGCCGGCACCGGGTTCCTCAGCTCGTTCGTTCACGCGTCCAGGTCTACCGCATCCCCGTCCGCCCCCGCCCCGCCGTCAACACCGTCCCCGCCGTCAACAGCGTCAGCGGCGGCAGGAGCCGCAGAAGCGGCAGAAGCAGCCGCTTCTCCCTCCCCGCGCCCGCACTGGGCCGGCACCCGCGCCGTCTCGGGCCGCAGCACGGTGTGCCCCGCGGCCGGGTCGCGCCGGCACTCGACCAGCATGACCCCGCCCACGGACCCCCCGGCCAGCGCCTCCCGGGCCGCCGCCGGCTCCTGCAGCGCGGCCAGCACCCGCAACTGGTTGCGCCCCGACATCTCCCGCGCCAGCCGCAGCAGCGAGGCCGTCTGCTCGGTGGACAGCCCGGCCCCCAGGTCCCCCGCGAGCACCGTGAGCTGCCGGTGCGCCCACGGCACCTCGGCGGCCACGTCCAGGTCGAGCACCCCGGCGCCGGTGAGCAGCACGGCGGCGAACGCGAGGTGGCGCAGCATCCCGTCGGAGGCCTGGTCGGCCCCGGTGCGTCCGAGGAGGCCCTCGTCGAAGACGGCCAGGACCCCCCGGTCGGCGCCGGTGCCGCGGTGGGCGAGGTCGAGGCCGAGCAGCGGGTGCGGTGCGGCGGACTGGACGACCCGGAGGAGCTGGCCGTAGCGGCGCGGGCACTCGCCGGCGAGCCGGGCGATGACGGCGGAGATGTTGGCGGCGTTGCTGGTCAGGCGGGCCTGCGGGTCGGGGCGGGCCCAGTCGCGCATGAGGGCCGGCACGGGGTGGACGGGGAAGACCTCGCGCAGGGCGGTGAGCGCGTGCTCGGTGGCGGCGAGGACGGTGCGTTCGCCGGGCGAGGAGCCGGCGACCCGGAGCGGCAGCTGGGCGGTGATCATGGTGCCGCTGGGGAAGGGTGCCCGGATGTCGCCCTGGCGGGTGTCGTTGTGCCAGCAGACGTTGACGCGGCGGCCGCGCAGGTCCTGTTCGCCGGTCTCGACGAGGGTGCGCCCGTCGAGGCTGAGCGATTCGCGGGCGATCCGGACGGGTCCGTCGGTGCGGATGACGACGTCGAGCCGGATGCGGCCCGCCGGGGAGCGGACGGTGCAGCCGAGGATGATCGCGTCGCGCCCGTGCGGGACGCATCCGGCCAGGCCCCCGCGGACGGGAGTGGCGAGCTGGCCGGAGGCGCCGGGGATGCCGTCGAGGGAGTCCGCGATCTCCTCGCCGAGGGCGAGGCGGGACAGGACGGCGAGCGCGTCGAGCGCGTTGGCCTTGCCGACGCCGGCCGGTCCGTGCAGGACGGTGAGCGGTGCGAGCGGCAGTGCGGCGCGCCGGTAGGACTTGAAGGAGGTGAGCCGGAGCTCCTCGACGGTGGGGCGCGGTACGGGCGGCCGGTCGGGCGCCGGGGCGTCCGGTCGGGGGTGGGACGGCGAGGCGGTGCGGGTGGCGTCGCGGTTCACCCGTCGGACCCTAACTGCAGGTCAGGCGGCAGAAACGTGCCTGCGCGGCAGATTCATCCCATCGGGGAGCCGCGTGCACGGCCCGGGCATGGGAGGCGCACAGGGTGCGCACAACGAGGGCGCGCAGGAGAGCCCTCAGCGCCGGTACACCGCGCCCATCCTCAGCGTCCGTTCTCAGCGACCGGCCTCAGCCCCCGTCCTCAGCGCCGGTACACCGCGACCGTCACCGACGCCGTCACCTCGACCGGCTCCGGCAGCCCGGCGAGCGCCGCGGCCAGCCGCTCCGGATCGGTGTGCCAGGCACTGGGCCCCATCCCGACCACCGTGCGCACGTCCTGCGGCCCGAGCCGCAGCGTGAACTCGACCTCCCGCTGCCCCCCGGGCGTCAGGTACGGGCCGAGCTTCTCGTCGATCCGCCGCTGCTTGTCCTCGTCGACCGACAGCAGCCCGAGCGCGGCGACGAGTTCGCGCAGGTGCCGCGGGGTCGGCGAGACCAGCAGCAGGGTGCCGCCGGGGCGCAGCACGCGGCGGATCTCCGGCCCGTTGCGGGGCGCGAACACGTTGAGCATCAGCCCGGCGGACCCGTCGAGCAGCGGCAGCGGGCGCCAGGCGTCGCAGACGACGGCGCCGATCCGGGGGTGGGCCTTGGCGGCGCGGCGCAGTGCGTACTTGGAGATGTCGAGCGCGGCGCCCGGCCGGCCGGGCAGGGCGTCGAGGACGTGGGCGAGGTAGTGGCCGGTGCCGGCGCCGAGGTCGGCGACGAGGCCTTCGGGGTCGGCGGACGCGGCGGCTTCGGCGAGGGCGTCGGCGATGGGGCCGTAGTGGCCGGCGGCGAGGAAGTCGGCCCGGGCGGCGACCATGTCGGCGGTGTCGCCGGTGCCGGTGTGGGCGTCACCGGCGAGGAGGCTGACGTAGCCCTGCTTGGCGAGGTCGTGGCTGTGCCCGGCGGGGCAGCGCAGGCTGCGTTCGTGCCGGGCGAGGGGCTGCGCGCAGTGCGGGCAGGCCAGGTAGGGCTCGATGTCCTGCAGCAACGTTCCGTCTTCTCTCGCCGTGCGCCCCGAGGGCCGTCCCGGGTGTTCCCCGAGGTGCTCGGGGGTGCCAGCCTAACGACCGCGGCCGGCCGCGACGCGCAGGGCGAGGTCGGCCAGTGCCTCGGGGGCGCCCGCGCGGCCGCGGATGCCGGGGAAGGCGTTGACGTCGACGACGACGGGCTCGGCGGGCCCGTCGAGCAGGTCGACGCCGTACACGTCGAGGCCGAACGCCTCGCCGACGCGCAGCGCGAGGGCGGCCCGGTCGGCCGGTGGTTCCCATTCCGCGGCGGGCCGGGCGTCGGCGGCGGGCGGGGCGAGTTCGGAGCGCCGCCGGGCGGCGAACACCCGGCCGTCGACGACCCACAGCTTCTGGTCCCAGCCGGTGCCGTCGAGGAAGGGCTGGGTGACGACGGCTTCGTCCGGCCAGCGCTCGGCGAGTTCGCGCAGCCGGGCGGCGTCGTCGACCCGGGCGACGAGGTCGCCGCGCCGGCTGTGCCGGCTCTTGACGACGAACGGATAAGAAGAATCGACGAGTTGGCCGAGCGTCCCGGGTGAGCGCGTCTCGGCGAAGGGCAGTCCGGCCGCCAGCGCGAGTTCGGCCATCCGCACTCGGTCCTGACAAATCTCGGTCGCCACAGCCGAGTTGACCACCGGCACCCCACGTGACTCCAACTCCAGGGCGAGCGCCAGTGCTTGATCCGTGCGGGCCTTCAGCAGGCAGACGTCACCGGCCCATGTATCCCCCGGCCCGACGACCTCCACCCCGTGCCCCCGCGCCCGCAGCACCTCCGCCGTGGCCGCCAGCACCGGGTGCCCCGGGTCCGCCGTGATCAGCCCGACCCTCACAGCGCGCCCCCGCCCGCCGTCACCAGCGCCGGGGCCGGCACCGACACGGCCGTCCCGCCGCGCGCGAGCCGCAGCACGGCCCGTCCGACCCGGGCGACGGCGTCCGGCACCTGCCGGAAGCTCGGGAAGTCGTTGACGTCGACGACGACCGGCCCGTCCGGTCCGAGCAGCACGTCGACGCCGTACAGGTCGAGCCCGAACACCTCTCCCACCTGCGCCGCGATCCGCGCGACCTCGCCCGCGAGCGGCACCCGCCGCTCCCGCACCCCCTGCCCGGGGTGCAGCGGCGAGCAGCGCTCGGTGGCGTGGAACTCGCCGTCGACGCAGTAGATCTTGAGGTCCACACCGGAGTTGGGCACGTACGGCTGCGCGATCAGCAGTCCTTCCCCGGCGAGCGAGGGGCCGAGCGCGAGCAGGTGGTCGGGGGTGCGGACGAGCCGCACGGCGCGTCCGGAGCTGCCGTCGGCCGGCTTGACGACGAGCGGGTACTCGGCGGCGGGTATCTCGGCGAGCCGTTCCCACCGGGCGGCGGCGTACGTGACGGGCACGGGCAGGCCGCGGGTGCGGGCGATGACGGAGGCGAGCGCCTTGTCACGCACGCCGCGGATCGAGCGGACGTCGTTGACGGTGGTGAGCCCGACGGCCGCGGCCGCGTCGAGGAGGGTGAGGCCGGGCCCGCCGGAGACGGTCTTGAGCACCCACGCGTCGTGGGTGCCGGCCCGCACCGCCTCGGAGATCGCGAGGAGCGAGTCGCCGGGGCGCAGCACGTCCACCCGGTGCCCCCACGCGGTGAGTTGGCGTGCGACGTCGAGCGGCATGCCGTCGTGCCGGTAGTGCTCCTCCACCAGAAAGCAGAGCCTCATGGGCCTGTCTTCCCCCCTTGCCGTACCGAGTCCGGAGTTTTCCGCCGTCCCCCTCGGCAGAGCTGTGAAGGCATCAGCATGCCACGGGGTGCCCGATCAAGATCGCGGCGGCGGTAAGCGTTCGGCAACAATCGCGGGAAGGCCGGTGCGTGTCCGGACGACCGTCCGGCGCCCGGCCGGTCAAACCGGTGGCGGGCGGTCCGCGAGTCCTGCTTGGATGCCGCCGTGACTTCTGCCGATCATGCACCCGCGATTCCCTCCACCACCGCCTCCGCCACTGCGGACCCGCACCTCCTCGACGAGATCGAGCGCTACTACGACGCGGTGCCCCGCAGCGCCGCGCGCACCGAGGACTTCGGTCCGCTGACCCTGTTCGTCCGCGACGGCGCCGGCTGGCCGTACTACGCCCGCCCGACGCTGGGCCACGACGGGCCCGCCGTGACCGCCGACGACGTTCTCCGAGTGCTGGCCCGCCAGCGGGAGTTGGGCGTGCCGGAGGCGTTCGAGTGGGTCGCCGAGCACGACCCGGAGCTGCGCGCCGCGGTCGAGGGGGCCGGGCTGACGGTGCACGAGCACCCGCTGCTGGTGCTGGGCCCGGCGGACGAGCCGGGCGCCGCGCCGGCGCCCGCGGAGCGGGTGGAGGTGCGCGTCCTGGCTGCGGACGCACCGGAGTTGGCGGCCGCGCTGGCCGTCCCGCGGCTGGCGTTCGCCGATCCGGGCACCGGCATCGGTGCCGCCGGGACCGTCGAACTGGCGACGGCGGAGCAGGAGTTGGCGGCCGACGGCACCGCGCGGCGGGTCGCCGAGCGGATCACCGCGGGCACCACCGTGCTGGCGGCGGCACTGGAGGACGGCACGCCGCTGTGCGCGGGCCAGCACAACCCGGTGGGCCCGGTGACGGAGGTCGGCGGGGTCGGCACGCTTCCGGCGGCGCGCCGGCGCGGCCTCGGGCTCGCGGTGACGGCGGCGCTGGTCGCCCACGCCCGCGCGAACGGCGTGCGGACGGTGTTCCTGTCCGCCGCGGACGAGGACGTCGCCCGGATCTACCGCCGGGCCGGCTTCCGCCCGTTCGCGACGGCCCTGATCGCCGAACCGGCGACGCCCGACGGAACGGCCGACGGAACGCCCGACGGAACGGCCGACGGAACGGCCGACGGAACGGCCGGCTGACGCGGCGCGCCGGACGAACGGGAACGGGGGCGGCCGTCAGTCGTCGTCCCCGTCCTCGTCGTCCGCCCCGGTGACGCCCTCCCCCTCCGCCTCGTCCACGACCCACGCGGACAGCCGCTCGGCGACGCCCGACACGCCGAGCCGCCCCTCCCGGATGGCCCGGGCGAGGCTGCGCACCTCGCGGGCGGTGGTCGCCACCGTGCAGCCGCTCGCGACGAGGTAGGCGTAGGCGACGGCGGTGGCGAACAGCTCGTTGGTCTTCTCCAGGGCCGGCACCCGGATCAGCTGGTGCATCAGGGCGGCGGCGCGGTCCTGCGGTTCGGGGTAGACGGCGATGTCGAAGATCTCGGCCTGGTGGCGGGAGACCGCCGCGAGCAGCGATCCGTAGTCGGTGACCTGCGGGTCACCGGGCGTGTACTGCTCGGCGGTCATGAGCAGCCACGAGAGGTCGACCTCCAGTTTCAACGGCGCACGCCCTGGAGGTCACCCGGCTCCGCGGTTTCCGCCAGGAAGGCCGTCTCGTACTCCTTCATGAACTTCGCGGCGGCGTCGACGAAGGCCCGCCCGGACTCGCCCATGTCCTGCTGGACCAGGCGCTCGATGTACTGGTTCATGCTGATCCCCTGCTGCTCCGCCCGCTCCCGGGCCATCTCCGCGGTGGCGGCGTCCACCCTGACGTTCAGCTGCTTTTTACCCATGGGCCTCAAGCTAGCGCTGAAGTGCTAGCACAACAAGGGCGCGGATCCCGCCCCCACACGCACCCACCGCACGCCCCCGCACAACCCCGGAGGCGCCCCGGACTCATACCCACCGTCCGCCGAACCACCCCCGCCACGACGGACGAGACTTGAAGAGTCCTGCACCTTCCGAGACTCTGAACACTCCTGAGCGTTCCGTGAAGCGGCACCGACCGGTGTGGAGGCCGGCAATGACAGCCATGTTCGACCAGGAGCTGCGCGAGCAGCTCGCCCAGGCCCGCCGCGACCTCGCGACGGCCCGGGCCGAAGGGGACGCCGACGGCGTCCAGGCGTACGAGGGCCGGATCTCCGAGCTGCTCCGGCTCGCCGCCCAGCACGGGATCGACCTTCCGCACGACGCCGCCGAGGAAGAGCACAACGAGCCCTGACCACCCCCGACCGAGCGGTCCGCAGCGAGCGGCCGGAAACACCGAGGAGGCGGCACCCGGAACACCCCGGGTACCGCCTCCTCGGCACGTGCGCGCCGCTACCTCACCCGGTCGCGCCGCCGACCGGCTCCAGGATCGCCACGCACTCGAAGTGGTGCGTCATCGGGAACAGGTCGAAGGCCCGCAGCGAGACCGGCCGGTAGCCGCCCTCGCGGAAGAAGCCGAGGTCCCGGGCGAGCGCCGCCGGGTCGCACGCGACGTACGCGATCCGGCGCGCCGCCAGGCCCGCCAGGTGCGCGACGGTCTCGCGCCCGGCACCCGAGCGCGGCGGGTCCAGCACGATCAGGTCGGTGGCGGTGATGCCGGTGCGCGGCAGCAGCGTCTCGACCCGGTCGCACTCGATCCGCACGTTGTCCAGCGCGGCCAGGTTGTGCCGGGCGTCGACCACCGCCTGCTTGGCCGACTCGATGCCGAGCACCGCGCCGTCCTCGCCGACCCGGTCCGCCAGCGCGCCCGCGAACAGGCCCACGCCGCAGTACAGGTCGAGCGCGTTCTCGCCCCACTGCGGGTCCAGGCCGTCCAGGACGGCGTCCACGAGGGTGTCCGGCGCCTCCGGGTGGATCTGCCAGAAGCCGCCGTCGCTGACCCGCCAGGTGCGCCCGGCGGCCCGCTCGCGCACGAAGGAGCGCCCGTGCACGCGGTGCACGCCGCCCTGGTCGTCGATGCGGGCGATCGACACCGGCTTGTCCAGCTCGACCAGCGGCAGCTGCGCGCCGGGCCGCGGGGTGAGCACGATCTGGCGGTCCGAGGAGCCGGTCGCGGCGAAGACCTCGACCGAGGCGACGCCCGGCCAGTCGCGGGCCTCGACCCCGAGCTCGGTGACGCCCTGCGCGGCGATCAGGCAGTGGTCGACCGGCTGGATCTCGTGCGAGCGGTGCTTGCGCAGGCCGACCTTGCCGCTGTCCGCGTCCACCGCGTACTGCACCCGGGTGCGCCAGGCCGGCACCTGCCCGGCCGGGAGCTTGCCGCCGACCGGCTCGACGCTGCCGTCCCAGCCCGCCTCCTCCGGGGTGAGCCCGGCCAGCTTCGCCAGCTGCTCGGTCAGCACCGCCGCCTTGAGCTTGCGCTGCCCGCCGGGGGTCACGTGCTGCCAGTCGCAGCCGCCGCACTTGCCGGGCCCGGCGAACGGGCACGGCGGGGCGATCCGCTCCTTGGCGGGCTCCAGAATTTCCACCGCGTCGGCCCGCAGGAACCGCGACGTCGTGGTCCCCTCGGTCACCTGCGCGACCACCTTCTCGCCGGGCAGCGCGTGCCGGACGAACAGCACCCGGCCCTCGTACCGGGCCACGCAGTGCCCGCCGCCGTGCGCGACCGCGCCGACCTCGACCTCGTACCGCTGCCCGACCAGCGGGTCACCCGACGGCGTCTCGGGCCGCTGCGAGCGCGGCTGCTGGGCGCGCAGCGCCTTCGGCGGGCGCACGGCCTGCTTGCGCGGCGCCCCGCCCCTGCCGGACGCGCCGTCCTTGCCCTGGGAACCCGCGCCGCCCTTGCCGGACGCGGCAGCGCCCTTCCCGGCAGCAGCCTTCCCAGCGGCGCCCTTCCCGGCGGAGCCCTTGGCCGAAGCGCCCGAGGCCCCCGAGGCGCCGGCGCCCTTGCCCGACGCCGCGCCCTTGCCCGCAGCCGCAGCCGCCCCGGCCGCCGCCTCGGAGTCCGCCGGCGACTCCGCCCGCTCGCCCGGGGCGAGCGGCGCCGTCCGCGCGGTCAGACCGTCGCGATCGGTGGCCTCCGGACGGATGACGGGCCGACCCCAGCGCGGCCGGGCGACCTGCCCGGGCTTGGTGCCGCCCCGGCGGGCGCCCTTGCCGGAGGTGGCGCCGGAGCGGCCGGGCTTGCCCCCGGAGTTGCCCGAGGAGCGGGGCGGATTGTTGCGGGTCACTGGGAGGAGTCCTTGCTGCGGTCGGAGGTCGCACCGGCGCTCGCGCCGGTCCGGTCGGAATCCTTCGACTCTACGGCCTTCGGCGCCCGCGGCTCGCCACGGCGGACGGCCCCCGGCGCCGACCAGGCCTTCTGCGGCCGGCGCCGCTCGGAGGACTCCAGCTGCCACGGCACCGAGGTGACCATCACACCGGGCTTGAACAGCAGCCGCCCCTTGAGCCGCAGCGCGCTCTGGTTGTGCAGCAGGTGCTCGTACCAACGGCCGACGACGTACTCGGGGATGTAGACCGACACCACCTCGCGCGGGCTGCTGCGGCGCAGGTTCTTGACGTAGTCGAGGACCGGCCCGGTGATCTCGCGGAACGGCGAGTCCAGCACCTTCAGCGGCACCTCGATCCCGCGCTCGTCCCACTCCCGGCGCAGCGCCTCGGTGTCCGCCGGGTCGACGTTGACCGAGATGGCCTCCAGCGTGTGGGGGCGCGCGAGCCGCGCGTACGCGAGGGCGCGCAGCGCGGGCTTGTGCAGCTTGGAGACCAGGACGATGGCGTGCACCCGGGTGGGCAGCACGTCGTCGTCGGGCTCCTCGGCGGCGCTGAGCTCCTCGGAGACGCGGTCGTAGTGGCGCCGGATGCCCTTCATCATCACGAACAGCACGACCATCGCGGCGATCGCGATCCAGGCGTGGCCGATCTTGGTGACCAGGACGACGATCAGCACGGCCATGGTCATCACCAGGCCGAAGGTGTTGATGGCCCGGCTGCGCTGCATGCGGCGGCGCTCGGCCGGGTCGGTCTCGGTGCGCAGCAGCCTGGTCCAGTGCCGGATCATGCCGGACTGGCTCATGTTGAAGGACACGAAGACGCCGACGATGTAGAGCTGGATCAGCCGGTTGGGGTCGGCGTCGAAGGCGATGACGAACAGGATCGCCGCGATCGCCAGCAGGATGATGCCGTTGGAGAAGGCGAGCCGGTCGCCGCGGGTGTGGAGCTGGCGGGGCAGGTAGCGGTCCTGGGCGAGGATCGAGCCGAGCACCGGGAACCCGTTGAAGGCGGTGTTGGCGGCGAGCACCAGGATCAGGCCGGTGACGGCGGCGACGAAGTAGAAGCCGGGCGTGAAGTTCGAGAAGACGGCCTCGCTGATCTGGGCGAGGGCGGTCTTCTGGTGGTAGTCGGACGAGGAGCCGACGAGCTGCTCGACCGGGTTCTCGGCCATCTGGACGCCGGTGAGCCGGGCCAGCCAGATGATGCCCATGAACATCACCACGGCGACGCCGGCCATCATGAGCAGCGTGGTGGCCGCGTTCTTGCTCTTGGGCTTGCGGAAGGCCGGCACGCCGTTGGAGATGGCCTCGACGCCGGTGAGCGCGGCGCAGCCGGAGGAGAACGACTTGAGCAGCAGGAACACCATCGCGAACCCGGCGAGCGATCCGTTGCCCGGGGTGGCGACGAGGTGGAAGCCGGAGCTCTCGGCGGGCATGTCCTGGCTGAGCGCGAAGTGCCGGAAGAACCCGTAGCAGACCATGCCGACGACGCCGATCATGAACGCGTAGGTGGGCACGGCGAAGGCGGTCCCGGACTCCCGGACACCGCGCAGGTTCATGCCCATCAGCAGCACGATCACGATGACCGACAGGGTCAGCTCGTGGCCGCGCAGCGAGGGCACGGCGGAGACGACGTTGGCGACGCCGGAGGTCGTGGAGACGGCCACGGTGAGGACGTAGTCGACCATCAGCGCGCTCGCGACGACCAGGCCGGCGGCCGGGCCGTGGTTGACGGTCGCCACCTCGTAGTCGCCGCCGCCGCTCGGGTAGGCGTGGACGTTCTGCCGGTAGGAGGCGACGACGGCGAGCATGACGATCGCGACGACGAGGCCGATCTGCCAGGAGAAGTGGATGGCGGACGCGCCCGCTACCGACAGGGTGAGCAGGATCTCCTCGGGGGCGTAGGCCACCGAGGAGAGCGCGTCCGAGGCGAAGACGGGGAGCGCGATCCGCTTCGGCAGCAGCGTCTCGCCCAGTTTGTCGCTCCGCAGGGCGCGCCCGATCAGCAGGCGTTTCGGAAGGTCAGTCGGCATAGGCACGTTAAGGAATCGTAGGGGTTTGCCGACAGGGCTTGCGCCGAACTCCCCACCCTTCGTCGCGACTGTGTTCGGTGGACCGGCTAGCGTGTCGGATACGAGCCGGTGGGCAACACTCTGGTTGTCGCGCCGGTACCGAACAGGACGCTCGCCCCGGCCACCGGGGCGGGAGAGGGAGATGAACGGTGTTTGCGCAGGTCAAGAACCCAACGGATCGGGTGAGGTAGCGCCGGTGCACATCGTCATCATGGGCTGCGGCCGCGTGGGCTCGGCCCTCGCGAGAGCGTTGGAGAAACAGGGCCACTCCGTCGCGGTGGTCGACCAGGACCCGACGGCCTTCCGCCGCCTGGGCGCCGGGTTCAACGGCCGCCGGGTCACCGGTGTCGGCTTCGACCAGGACACCCTGCGCGAGGCGGGCATCGAGGAGGCCGGCGCGTTCGCCGCCGTCTCCAGCGGTGACAACTCCAACATCATCGCGGCGCGGGTCGCCCGGGAGACCTTCGGCGTGGAGAACGTCGCCGCCCGGATCTACGACCCCCGACGTGCCGAGGTCTACCAGCGCCTGGGCATCCCGACCGTGGCCACGGTCCGCTGGACCGCCGACCAGATGCTGCGCCGGCTGCTGCCGAGCGGCGCCGAGCCGCTGTGGCAGGACCCGAGCGGCAGCGTCCAGCTGGCCGAGGTCGCCTACGACCCGCGCTGGGTCGGCCGCCGCCTGGCCGAGCTGGAGGAGGCCTCCGGCTCGCGGGTGGCGTTCGTCACCCGGCTCGGCGAGGGCCTGCTGCCCACGCCGCAGACGCTGCTGCAGGAGGGCGACCTGGTGCACGTGATGCTGCGCCGGGCCGACCTGACGGCCGTCGAGGCCGCGTTCGCGCAGGGACCGAAGGAGGAGGGTCACTGATGCGGGTCGCCATTGCCGGGGCCGGTGCCGTGGGCCGCTCGATCGCGGGCGAGCTCCTGGAGAACGGGCACGAGGTCCTGCTGATAGACAAGAACCCCAACTCCATCTCGGTGGAGCGGGTGCCGCTGGCGGAGTGGCTGCTGGCCGACGCCTGCGAGATCACCTCGCTGGACGAGGCGGCCCTTCAGCGCTGCCACGTGGTGATCGCCGCGACCGGCGACGACAAGGTCAACCTGGTCGTCTCGCTGCTCGCCAAGACCGAGTACGCGGTGCCGCGGGTGGTCGCCCGGGTGAACAACCCGAAGAACGAGTGGCTCTTCAACGAGTCCTGGGGCGTGGACGTCGCCGTCTCCACCCCGCGCCTGATGTCCGCGCTGGTCGAGGAGGCGGTCAGCGTCGGCGACCTGGTCCGCCTGATGCGCTTCAGCCAGGGCAACGCCAACCTGGTCGAGCTGACCCTGGCGGCCGACACCGAGCTGGTCGGCACCCGGGTGGGCGACGTCGCCTGGCCGCCGGACACCGCGCTGGTGACGATCATCCGCGAGGGCCGGGTGCTCGTGCCCGGCAAGGACGACACCCTGGAGGGCGGCGACGAGCTGCTGTTCGTCGCGGCGCAGGAGCGCGAGGAGGAGCTGGAGGACCTGCTCTCGGCCACCTCCGGCGCCCAGTAGCCGGCACTCCCGGCGGCGGCCGACACGGCGGCCGACACGGCGTCCGACACGCAGGAGGGCCCGCACCCCATCCGGGGTGCGGGCCCTTCGTGCACCGGGTTCGTGCACCGGGTCGGGCCGGCTACTTCGTCGGCTCCTCCTCGTCGTCGTCCAGCGGCGCCTTGATCGGCGGCGGCGCCTTCAGCAGGATCTGCCAGGTCACGTACATCGCCAGCAGCAGCGGCGGGATGCCGAGCGCGACCTTCAGCCAGCCGAGCAGGTTGACGTTGTGGGTGAAGTACAGCGGGAAGAGGATCACCGGCTTGATGCCCATGATCACGACCCAGGCCCAGGTCGCCTTGGTGTAGGCGCGCAGCCGGCCCGGGTTCTCCTTGCGCCAGGTGAACATCTCGCCGGTGATCGGGCCGAGCATCAGGCCGATCAGCGGCCAGCGCACCAGCGCGGAGACCGCGAGCCCGATGCAGTAGCCGACGTTCCACAGCAGGCCGGGCAGGTAGAAGTCCTCGGCCCGGCCGCTCTTCATCGAGATCCAGGCGCCGATGGCGACGCCGAACACCCCGCTGAAGGCGTGCTGGACGGTCTCCCGCTTCGCCAGCCGGACCACCACGAACAGGGCGCTCAGCGCGAGCGCGGCCCACGCGGCGGCGCTGACCTGGTGGGTGATGTTGTACGTGACGATGAAGACCAGGCCGGGCAGCGTCATGTCGACCATGCCGCGCACGCCGCCGAAGGCCTGCAGCACGGTGTCGGCGGCCTCCTTCGAGGCGGCGGCCTTGCGGGCGGCCTCGGCGGCCTCCGGGTCGAGCTCCTGGCCGGTGGCCGGTGCGGCGGCGTCGACCGACCGCGCCAGGCCCTCTGCGGCGTCCTTCGCGGCGGCGTCCTGCCAGGCCGCCACGTCGGCGGCGTTCAGGTCGAGCCGGGCGGCGTCGCCGCCGGGGTGGTTGCTCACGCTCATTCGCTCCCGTGTCCAACCGGACGCAGCTCGTAGCGGGGGTTGAACAGCACGCGGCGCCCGCGTGCGTGGCTGATCCGACCGCTGGCGACGAGCCGGCGGCCCGGCTCTATGCCCGCGATCGAGCGGCGGCCGAGCCAGACCATGTCCAGCGCCTCGGTGCCGTCGAAGAGCTCGGCCTCCAGGGCCGGCACCCCGGCCCGCGGGCGCAGCGTCACCGTGCGCAGCGTGCCCGCCACGGTCACCAGATCGCGGTCCGCGCAGCCGGCGATCGGCGTGCAGCCCGACTCGGCCGCGCTCTCCTGGCGCAGCTCCTCGGCCCGCAGCTCCTCGGCCGACGAGGTCAGCCGGCTGAGCATGCGGCGGAAGCGGCCCTGCGGCTGGTCGCTGCTGTTGTCACCACTCATGCGGGAAGGGTACCGGTTTCCGGGCCCCCGGCGGCAGGCCGGACGATCGCCGCCGGGGCGCGGGGTGGCCGTGCGGGGCCCGGCAACCGGGCGGGCCGTCAGCTCTCGAAGCGGTAGCCCATGCCCGGTTCGGTGATGAAGTGGCGCGGGTGCGAGGGGTCGTGCTCCAGCTTGCGGCGCAGCTGGGCGAGGTAGACGCGCAGGTAGTTGGTCTCGGTGCGGTAGGCCGGGCCCCAGACCTCCTGGAGCAGCTGGGTCTGGCTGACCAGGCGGCCGGCGTTGCGCACCAGCACCTCCAGCAGATGCCACTCGGTCGGGGTAAGCCGGACGTCGGTGCCGTCGCGGTTCACCTTCTTGGCGGCGAGGTCGACGGTGAAGCTCTCGGTGACCACGAGCGAGTCGTCCTCGCCGGCCACCGGCTCGGCCCGGCGCACGGCGGCGCGCATCCGGGCGAGCAGTTCGTCCATGCCGAACGGCTTGGTGACGTAGTCGTCGGCGCCGGCGTCCAGCGCCTCGACCTTCTCGTCGGAGGCGTGCCGGGCCGACAGCACGATGATCGGCACCCGGGTCCAGCCGCGCAGCCCGCGGATCACCTCGACGCCGTCCATGTCGGGCAGGCCGAGGTCGAGGACGACGACGTCGGGATGGCGGGCGGCGGCCAGTTCCAGGGCGCTCGCGCCGTCATGGGCCGCGTCGACCTCGTACTTGCGGGCCTTGAGGTTGATCACCAGCGCGCGGACGATCTGCGGTTCGTCGTCCACGACGAGGACCCGGGTCATATACGGGCTCCGCCTTTCAGGGCTGTGTCGGGCTTGCGGGCGTGGGACTTGCGGACTGTGGTGCGTGCGGACCGTGGTGCAGACGGACGGGGAGCCGGTGTCCGGGTGTCACGTGACGAGCCGGGACAGCGGGTCGTGGTCGTCGCCGGACGGCTCGCCCGGTTCCGGGGGCCGCTCGACGGCGGGCAGGGTGACGACCATGGTGAGGCCGCCGCCCGGGGTGTCCTCGGCCGTGACGGTGCCGTTCATGGCCTCCACGAACCCGCGCGCCACGGCGAGCCCGAGGCCCACCCCGGCGCCGCGCGGCGCGTCCCCGTACCGCTGGAACGGCGCGAAGATCCGCTCCTTGGCATCCTCGGGCACGCCGGGGCCGCGGTCCACCACCCGCAGCTCGACCCGTCCCGGCCCGCCCGGCGGGTGCAGCGCGTCGGCCTTGACCAGCACCTTCACGCCCTCCGGGCTGTACTTGACGGCGTTCTCGATCAGGTTGGCCAAGGAGCGCTCCAGCAGCCCGCCGTCGGCCCGGATCATCGGCAGCGTCTCCGGAACGTCCAGCCGGACGGACTCCAGCGGGACGCCGCCGAGCGCGAACGGCACGACCTCGTCCAGGTCGGTCTCCTGGATCAGCGGGGTCACGGTGCCGGTCTGCAGCCGGCTCATGTCCAGCAGGTTGTTGATCAGGTGGTCGAGGCGGTCGGCCCCGGCCTCGATCCCGGCCAGCAGCTCCGCCTCGTCCTCCGGGGCCCACTCGACGTCCGCCGAGCGCAGCGACGTGACGGAGGCCTTGATGCCGGCCAGCGGCGTGCGCAGGTCGTGCGAGACGGCGGCGAGCAGCGCGGTGCGGATCCGGTTGCCCTCCGCCTCCCGGCGGGCCGCGGCGGCCTCGCGGGCCAGCCGGCGGCGCTCCAGCACCACGGCGGCCTGCGCGGCGAACGCCCCGAGCAGCCGGCGGTCCGCCGCGGGCAGCACCCGGCCGCGCAGCACCAGCGCGAGGCTCTCGCCGACGGGGACGTCCACGTCGGCCGCCTCCGGGCGCTGCGGCGGGTGCGGCCCGGCGGCGGCGACCGGCACCCAGGCGCCGAGCGGGTCCGGGCGCTCCAGCAGCGCGGCGCTCTCCTGCCCGAAGGTCTCGCGCACCTGCTCCATCAGGGCGGTCAGCACGCCGTCCCCGTTGGGCGCGCCGCGCAGGACCGTACCGGCCAGCGCGCTGAGCGTCTGGGCCTCGGTCTGACTGCGGGCCGCCTGGAGGGTGCGGCGGGCCGCCAGGTCCACGACGGAGGCGACCGAGATGCCGACGATGGTGAATATGGCCACCGCCATGATGTTCTGCGGCTGGCTGATCGTGAACGTGTGGATCGGCGGTGTGAAGTAGTAATTCAGCACCGAGGAGCCGACCAGCGCCGACCCGATCGCCGGCAGCAGCCCGCCGACCAGCGCGGCGAGGACCGTCAGCGACAGGAACAGCAGCATGTCGGTGGACAGGCCGAGGCCGCCGATCGCGGTCAGCGCCAGCGCCAGCAGCGGCGGGCCGACCAGGCCGATCAGCCAGCCGGCCACCGTCCGGGTGCGGCCCAGGTCGGTGATCCGCCGGATCGGGATCCTGCCCCGCCCGCTCCCGGCGTGCTCGTGGGTGACCATGTGGACGTCGATGTCCCCGGCCTCCCGGGTCACCGTGGTGCCGACGCCCGGCCCGTAGACGTACTGCCAGCCGGGGCGGCGGCTCGTGCCCAGCACGATCTGGGTGGCGTTCACGCCCCGGGCGAAGTCCAGCAGCGCCACGGCCGGGTCGTCGCCCAGGACCGCGTGGAACGTGCCGCCCAGGCTCTCGACCAGCGACCGCTGCTCGATCAGCATCTGCGGGGACTGGTCGGTGCCCGCCAGCCCGTCCGAACGGGAGATGTGGACGGCCATCAGCTCGCCGCCCGACGTCCGGGCCGCGATCCGGGCGGCGCGACGGATCAGCGTCGCCCCCTCCGGCCCGCCGGTCAGGCCCACCACGATCCGCTCCCGGGCCTGCCAGATGCCCTCGATGCCCTGCTCGGCCCGGTACTTCTGGAGGTACTCGTCCACCCGGTCCGCGGTCCACAGCAGCGCCAGCTCGCGCAGCGCCGTCAGGTTGCCCGGACGGAAGTAGTTGCCGAGGGCGGCGTCGATCTTCTCCGGCGCGTACACGTTGCCGTGGGCCAGCCGGCGGCGCAGGGCCTGCGGGGACATGTCGACCAGCTCGATCTGGTCGGCCCGCCGCACCACCTCGTCCGGCACGGTCTCGCGCTGCCGCACCCCGGTGATGCCCTCGACGGTGTCGCCGAGCGACTCCAGGTGCTGGATGTTGACCGTGGAGATCACGTCGATCCCGGCCGCCAGCAGCTCCTCGACGTCCTGCCAGCGCTTGGCGTTGCGGCAGCCGGGGATGTTGGTGTGCGCCAGCTCGTCGACCAGCGCCACCTGCGGGCGGCGGGCGAGGACGGCGTCCAGGTCCATCTCGGAGAACCTGGCACCCCGGTGCACCACCTGCTGGCGCAGCACGACCTCCAGCCCGGCGACGAGGTCGGCCGTGTTCCGCCGGCCGTGGTCCTCCACGAACGCCACGACGACGTCCGTACCGCGCTCCTGCCGCCGGTGTGCCTCCGCCAGCATGGCGTACGTCTTGCCGACCCCGGGGGCGGCCCCGAGGTAGATGCGCAGCCTGCCACGTCCCATGAGCACCATTCTTGATCCGGCCCGGTCCGGGAGCCACCCCCGGACACCTGTTCCCCTCCCCCTTCGAGACTACGGCGTGGGAGACGATTTTCCGCTGATCCGTGCACTGAGCATGCTGTTTTAGCGGCATATTGACGGTGCCACAGCCCGTCGGCCGGCCTGTACCCGCCAAGCGGCGGGAACCCGTGCACGGACTGTCCGAAAACGCGAAGAACCCCCATCCGGAAACCGGATGGGGGTTCATTCTGAAGGATTGTTCGGCGGCGTCCTACTCTCCCACAGGGTCCCCCCTGCAGTACCATCGGCGCTGTGAGGCTTAGCTTCCGGGTTCGGAATGTAACCGGGC
>NZ_JBHYWI010000080.1:0-45031 GCF_042751525.1 Kitasatospora sp. NPDC059408 | reverse complement strand
AGTCGGCAGTCGGAAAATCATCCAGCCCCCGGAGCGGCCACCCCCGCAGCCACCCCCGGCACCCCCCACCCACCCGAAAGCCCACCCCGCCCCCCAAGCCCCGCGCAGCGGCCCCCACGTCACCGAGCCGCGCGCCGCGCATCCCTCACCCGGCGCAACCGATTCACCAGCACCGGCGCGTGCGCCAGAGCCTCCGGCCGGTCCAGCAGCGCGTTCAACACCTGGTAGTACCGGGTGCTGGAGATGCCCAGCTCCTCCCGGACGGCCCGCTCCTTGGCCCCCGCCGTACGCCACTGGCGCCCTTCGAGCTCCAGCACCGCCCGGTCCCGCTCACTCAGCTCGCCCACGAGAACACCTCCTGAAGACCTCCTGCGAGAACACCTCCCACGACCTACGAAGTGTCATTCTCGGACGCCCCCAGGACACACTCTGCGCCCTCCCCCGGCCGAGCGCCCCGGCTAACGTCACGGTCATGATCGAATCGAGCTTCACCGTCCACGTCCCCGACGCCGACCTGACCCCCGAGCCCCTGGACCCCGCGCAGATCGTCGAGGGCACCCCGGAGGTCACCGGGAAGGTCCTGCACGAGTCCGCCGACGGCCGGCAGCTGCGCGGCATCTGGCAGATCACCCCGGGCGTGGTCACCGACACCGAGGCCGACGAGATGTTCGTTGTGCTGAGCGGCCGGGCCACCATCGAGGTCGACGGCGGCCCGACGCTGCACGTGGGCCCGGGCGACTGCGCCGTCCTGCGGGAGGGCGACCGGACGACGTGGACCGTCCACGAGACCCTCAGGAAGGCCTACGCCATCACCCTCCCCTGAAGGAAGGAGGCACCCCGCCCCACCTCCGCCCGGACCCGGCCGCACCCCCGCCCAGGCCCCGCCCCACCCCCACCCAGGCCCGGCCTCACTTCCGAAGCCGGGCCGCCTCCTTGACGGCGGCGTCCTGCAGCCCGGTGAGGACCTGCTTCGGGTCCCCGGTGACGGCCTCACCGATCCCGGCCTTGATCCGGTTGCTCACGTCCGCCCAGGCCGGGTCGCCGAACGGGTAGAAGCTGGCGTTGGTCAGGCCGGTGGCGAACTGCTTGAGGTCGGCGTGCTTGGGGTCCGAGGACATCTGGCCGAAGGCGTCCTGGGTCACCGGCAGGAGGTTGTACCGCTCGTCGAACTTGAGCTGGTTCTCCCGCATGAAGACGAAGGACAGGAACTTCTTGATCTGGTCCTTGTGCCCGTTGGCCTTGAAGGCCATCATCCAGTCCGCGACGCCGAGGCTGCCGGTCTTGTTGAGGCCGTCCTTCCTGGGGATCGGGGCCGTCCCGAAGTCGACGTTCCCGGCGGTGGCCATCCGCAGCAGCGTCGGGTGCCCGTTCAGCATCGCGACCTTCCCGGACGCGAAGTCCTGGAACACCGGGGTGCGGTTCATCTTGCCCGGCTCGGGATAGGTCAGCCCGGTGCTCACCAGGTTGCTCTTGAGCCAGGTGAAGGTGGCCTGGTTCTGGGCGCTGTCGATCGTGTAGTTGCCGACGTCGTCGGAGAGCAGGCCGCCGCCGCTCAGCGTCCACAGCATGGACTCGGCCGGTGCCTCCTCGGGCCCCAGCGGGAGGCCGTACGGGGTGACGCCCGGCGCCTTGGCCTTGATCTTCTCGGCGTCCTGCCGCAGTTCGCTCCAGGTGACCGGCGGCTGGCTGATTCCCGCCTGCTTGAAGAGCGTCTTGTTGTAGAAGAGCACGCGGGAGGAAGAGACGAAGGGAATCCCGTACTGCGTGCCGAGCACCTGCCCGGCGTGGGCGAAGGAGTCCATGAACTTGGCCTGGGTGTCCAGCGAGAGCACGTCCGCCGCCGGGTACAGCCGGTCCGCGGCGACCTGGTCGGCGAAGCCGCCGGTCTGCAGGAGGTCGGGCGACTTGCCGGCCGCGATCAGGTCGTCGACCTTCTTGCCGATGTCGGTCCAGCTCTCGACGTCGACGTCGACCTTGATGCCGGGGTTCTGCGCCTCGAAGCCGCGCACGACCTCGTCCCAGTACAGCTTGGAGCTGGTGTCGGCGTTCTCGCCGTAGTCCGCGGCGACCAGCCTGATGGTGACGGGCCCGTCGCCCTGTCCGCTGCAGGCGCTGACCGCGGAGAGCACCAGCGCTCCGGCCAGCGCGGTGCCGAGCACACGGGTGGGGACGTGGGCGCGCCTGTTCAACGCGGGTACCGCCTTCGGGGGGAGAAATGCGACCGGAGGGGTGATTCCGGCAGGGGGGAGGCGCAACACTGCCAAACCGACCCCACAGTGGTCCATACCTCTGCCCCGTGTCCGGCAAGTAGTTATCGAAGTGCGGACGTCATTGCACGATGCGCAACGAAACACCGTCGACGCCCGCCCGAACCACCGCCCGAACCACCGCCCCAACCCCTCACAACCCTCCGAAAACCCACGCCCCAAAGCCCCGCACACCGCCCGCTTCTGCGACAAAGCTCACCCAGTATGGACCAGACCAATCCGACAACTGGACTAGACCTCTTCGACCCGGCCAAGGGAAACTGTCCCCCGTGAAGCACGTCATCGCACTCGATGTAGGCGGCACCGGCATGAAGGCCGCGCTGCTCGCCCAGGACGGCTCCGTGCTGTTCGAGGCACGCCGACCGACCGGGCGGGAGCACGGCACGGACGCCGTCGTCGCCGCCATCCTCGACTTCGCCGCCGACCTGGCGGCCGAGGGCCGCGACCGCTTCGGCGTCGCTCCGCTCGCGGCCGGCGTGGCCGTGCCGGGCACGATCGACGAGAGGAACGGCATCGCGGTCTACTCCGCCAACCTCGGCTGGCGCGACCTGCCGCTGCGCAAGCTCCTCGGCGAGCGCCTCGCGACCCCCGCCCCCGCGAAGGGGGGCAGCAGCAGCGCCCCGATCCCCGTCGCCCTCGGCCACGACGTGCGCTCCGGCGGCCTCGCCGAGGGCCGGATCGGCGCCGGTCGGGGCGTCGGCCGCTTCCTGTTCATCGCGCTCGGCACCGGCATCGCCGGCGCCATCGGCATCGACGGGCGGATCGAGGCCGGGGCCCACGGCTACGGCGGCGAGATCGGCCACGTCGTGGTGCGCCCGGGCGGCCCGCAGTGCGGCTGCGGCGCCCGCGGCTGCCTGGAGACACTGGCCTCGGCCTCCGCGGTCTCCCGGGCCTGGGCCGCGGCCAGCGGCGACCCCGACGCCGACGCGGCATCCTGCGCCGCCGCGGTGGACGCCGGGGACGACCGCGCACTCGCGGTCTGGCAGGGCGCCGTCGACGCCCTGGCGGACGGCATCGTGCTCGCCCAGAGCCTGCTCGACCCGTCCACGGTGATCGTCGGCGGCGGGCTGGCCGAGGCCGGCGACACGCTCTTCACCCCGCTGCGGGCGGCCATCACCGAGCGTCTGACCTTCCAGATGCCCCCGAAGGTCGTACCGGCGATGCTGAAGGACACCGCGGCGTCGCTGGGAGCCGGTCTCCTCGCCTGGGACCTGCTCGCCGAAACCCACCCCCCGCGCCCGTGAGGGGGCTCCCCACCCGGCCTCCGAGGCCTCATGCTCGGCATCCGGGACCGCACGAGCCCACCCGGACGCACCGGCCGACCCGACACCCGGAGCCGGCCCGACACCCGGAGCCGACCCAACACGACCGGCCGACCCGACACCCGGAGCCGACCCAACACGACCGGCCGACCCGACCACCGGAGCCGACCCGACACCCGGAGCCGACCCGACACCACCGGCCGGCCCGGCCCCCGCACCCCCATGGCACCCGGACGCCGACCGCCGTCCGGAGCCGGGTCACCGACCACAGCGGCCTGCCGGCGCCCAGCGCATTCGAGAACCCGGGACGCCCGTCCCGACAGATGGAGGTGACCGCGTGACTGCCGCGGAGCGTGACCGTACCGCACTGGCCGGCGCCCGGCTGGTCCTGCCCGGCGGGGTCGTCGATGGCGAGCGGATCGCCGTCGAGGGCGACCGGATCGCGGCCATCACGAGTGGGGCGCGTGGTGGCGGGGCCGAGCCGGGCGACCTCGACCTGACCGGCCACACCGTCGTCCCGGGCTTCGTCGACCTGCACGTCCACGGCGGCGGCGGCGCGTCCTACGCCTCCGGCATCGCCGAGGAGGCGCTGCGGGCCGCCCGGACCCACCTCGAACACGGCACCACGACCACCATCGCCTCGACCGTCACCGGCGAGATCGACGAGGTCGCCCGCCAGGCCGCCGTGCTGTCCGAACTGGTCGAGGACGGCGTGCTGGCCGGCATCCACTTCGAGGGCCCGTTCATCTCCCGCAACCGCTGCGGCGCCCACCGCCCCGACCTGCTGCGCGACCCGGACCCGGCGCTGGTGCGCAAGCTCGTCGACGCGGCCCGCGGCCACGCGAAGATGGTCACCCTGGCCCCCGAGCTCCCCGGCGGCCTCGACTCCGTCCGGATGCTCGCCGACCTCGGCGTCATCGCGGCCGTCGGCCACACCGACTCCGACTACGCGACGACGCTGGAGGCCGTCGACGCGGGCGCGACCGTGGCGACCCACCTGTTCAACGCGATGCCGGCGATCGCCCACCGGGCCCCGGGCCCGATCGTGGCGCTGCTGGAGGACGATCGGGTCACCGTCGAGCTGATCAACGACGGCGTGCACCTGCACCCGTCCGTCCTCGACCTCGCCTACGGCACCGCGGGCGCCGAACGTGTCGCCCTGATCACCGACGCCATGGGCGCCGCGGGCATGGGCGACGGCCTCTACCCGCTCGGCCCGCTCCAGGTCGAGGTCAAGGACGGCGTGGCCCGGCTGGTCGAGGGCGGCTCGATCGCCGGCTCGACGCTCACCCTGGACGTCGCGTTCAAGCGCTCGGTCACCGTCAACGGCCTGACGCTCGACCAGGCCGTCCAGTCGCTCTGCACGACCCCGGCCCGGCTGCTCGGCTTGGGCGACTCCGTCGGCACCCTGGAAACCGGCAAGTACGCCGACCTGGTCGTGCTCGACTCCGCCACCCACGACCTCGTCGCCGTCATGCGCCGCGGCGAGTGGATCGTCGGCGGCGACCGCTTCACCACCGTCAAGCCGGCCTGACCGGAGCCGCCTGACGGAACGCCGACGGCCGCCCTCCCCGCTTACCGGGGACGGGCGGCCGTCGGCGCGTCCGGGCCCGACCGGGCCGTCGTCAGCCCGTCAGCTGCTCGGCTCCACCGTGATCTGGTCGACCAGGATCGGCCCGCCGGACGGCACGGTCATCGTGATGGTGTTCGAACCGGCCTGGAGCTGCGGCAGTATCCAGGTGGAGTACCACGAGGACGCCGGGTCCTTGCCGGGCGAGTAGTTCTTGAAGGCCAGTCCGCTCGGCCAGTCCTTGCCGTTGACCGACGCCGCACCCCGCACGTCGCCGCCGGCGTTGTTGAAGTGCACGGTCAGCTTGTAGGTGCCGGCCGCGGCCACCTCACCGGTCCAGCTCAGCGAACCGCCCGGCTGGAGCGTCAGGTAGCTGCCGTCCGCGGACTTGGCGCCCTTGACGGTGTTTCCGGAGGGTGCGTTCTGGCCCTGGAGCTGTCCCGCGTCCACCGTCACCGGCCCGCCGGAGACGGAGGCGCTCGGCGAGGCCGAGGCGGAGGAGGTCCCGGACGGGGTGCCGGAGCCGGTCGTGCTGGGAGTCACCGAGGCGGCGGTCTGCTGGCCGCCCTTGGCGGTCTTCTTGTCGTCGCCCGAGTCCCCGGTGGACAGCGCGATCCCGGCGCCGATCGCGATCGCCGCGATCACCGCCACCGCGCCGATCACCGCACCCTTGCTCCGGCCGCTGCTGCCCTGGCGGTCGTCACCCGGCTGCGGGCGGGAGTGCTCGGCGTAGCGGGTCTGCTGCGTGGGGACGCTGCCGTAGTCGGGCTGCTGCTGGCCGTACTGATGCGGGTACGGCTGGCCGGGGCCCTGCTGCGGGGACCCTTGCTGGAAGTACTGCGGCTGCTGCTGCGCGCGCGGAGGGTAGGACTGCTGCTGGCCGTACTGGGCACGGCCGACCTCCATCGGGCGGCTGTACGGCGTACGCGGCACACCCTGCTGCGGCTCGGCCGACTGCCCGGAGGACCCGTCGGCCGGGCGGTAGAGGTAACCGAAGGGGTCGTCTTCCTGAGGGGCACCGCCCCCCGGGCCCTCGGGCGCTCCGTTGTTGCCGGCGGTCGTCACGGTGGTCAACTCCCCCATCGTTCGCGCCGCCGGGCCGGCGGCCCCAGGCGCAGGTCATGGACGCTCTCGTTACCGGGGAACCCTACCTGCCCGACCCGGCCGCCCGGAACGAGGGCTTGACAACCCGCCGGTAACCTGGGCCGCCAGGGCCCGGGTTCAGCCCGCCCGGCGGTGCGAGCGCTCGCCCCTGGCCCCGCGCACGGCGCCGCCCCTGGCCCGCTTCTCGTCGTACATCCGCTCGTCCGCCGTGTGCAGGACTTCCTCGATGCTCATCCCGCAGCCGGCCCAGCCGATCCCGAGGCTCACGCCCACCCGCATCGCCCGTCCGTCGATCCGCATCGGCGGGATGATGGCGTTGCGCAGCCGGTGGGCGAGGTCCTTGGCCTCCTCGCGGCCGATGCCGTCGGCCAGCACCACGAACTCGTCACCGCCGAGCCGGGCCACCGTGTCGCCGTCCCGGACGGCCTGGCTGAGCCGGCGGGCGACCTCGACCAGGACGGCGTCGCCCGCGTTGTGGCCGAACCGGTCGTTGATGGACTTGAAGCCGTCGAGGTCGCAGAAGAGCACCGCGAGCCCCTTGTCGACGATCGCGCCACCGCCCGCGCCGGGGCGGAACGCTCCGGACCACGCCTCGCCGCCCGGGCCGTACTCGGCCGGGACCACCGCGTGCACGTGCTCCGGGTAGCCGGGACCGAACCCGGCGGCCCCGTAGCCCGCCACCTCGTAGCCCGTGACCTCGTAGCCCATGACCTCGTACCCGGCCGGGAGGCCGCCGTCCGCCGCCCCAAGCCCCGCCGGCAGGCTCCCGTCCGGCGCGCCGTACGTGTGCACCGCCCCGGGGTACGGTTCGGCGCCCTCCAGGCCGTCGTACGCGGCGTGCGCGCTGTACGAGTCGGCCGGGTAGCCGCCGTACGGCTGCGGGAAGGCCGCCTCCGCGGGGCCCGCGACCGCACCGACGGTCTGCGGCTCGGGGCAGAGCCGGCGGGCCAGCCGGGCCTTCAGCTCGGCGCCGTTGGGCAGGCCGGTGAGCGCGTCGTGGCTGGCCCGGTGGGCGAGCTGGAGCTCGTGGCGCTTGCGGTCCTCGATGTCCTCGACGTGGGTGAGCAGGAAGCTGGGGCCCTCGGCGGCGTCCGCCACGACGGAGTTGCGCAGGCACACCCACTGGTAGCCGCCGTCCCGCCGGGAGAGCCGGAGCTCGGCCCGCCCGCTCTCCGCGCTGGTGCGCTCCAGCAGGGCGCGGTCGTCGGGGTGGACGAGGTCGACGAAGCTCTGCTGGCGCAGCACCGCGCGTGGTCGGCCGAGCAGGCGGCAGAGCGCGTCGTTGACCCTGGTCAGCTGGCCGCGCCCGGGGCCGCACAGCTCCGTGATGGCCATGCCGCTGGGCGCGTACTCGAAGGCCTGGCGGAAGCTCTCCTCGCTCGCCCGCAGTGCCTGCTGCTCCTTCTCCAGGCGGGCCAGGGCGCGCTGCATCTCGGCCCGCAGGCGGGCGTTGCCGATCGCGATGGAGGCCTGGAGCGAGAACATCTCCAGCGCCTCGCGGGTCCAGGCGCCGGGCCGCTTGCCGCTGCGCGGACGGTCCACCGACAGGACGCCGAGCAGGTCGCCGCCGGCGCTGTACATGGGGGCGAGCAGCCCGTCGGCGGGGTGCCAGTCGTTGGCGTAGACGGGCATCGGGCCGTCCCCGATCCAGCGCGGGATGTCGCTGGCGACGGCCCAGCCCCGGTCGTAGGGCAGGAAGCGCAGGGTGCCCCAGTGGTCGCTGACGCCGAGCAGCCGGTCCCAGGACTCGCGGGAGCCGACCTGGCCGAGCAGCACGGAGGGGCCGCCCATGGCGCTCTCCTCCAGCTCCCAGACGGCCGCCACGACGAGGTCGCCGTCGGGCCGCACCAGGCTCACCGCGGCGGCGTCGAATCCGAGCCCGTGGACCGCACCCTCGACGACGGCCTGCAGCGTGCCCGCCAGGCTGCGGGCAGCGTTGAGGTCCGCCACGACCCGGTGCAAGGTGCGGAGGGTCGCGAGACGGACGTACGGCTCCGACTCGGCTTCCATGCGGGGGCTCCCCGGCTGCTTCGGATAGTTCTTGATTGGTTATCGTCCGATTGCCAGAAGAACTGAATCACAGGGAGCACAGCGTTCGGCACGCTCGGTCAGCAATAGGCCACCACTTGTGACTTAAATCACACGACACTAATGCACCCTTAATCAGCTCATCCGTCCCATAGCGGGACATAAAGCGCTATCGGAACATTTCTCGTGGTCGACCGCATTGCCCGCGCGCTGAAGCCGCCTGTCGCCCGGCAGGCCCCCTGCTTCACCCCTGGGGGTGAGTGAGGGCACCGGTCCCGGCCGTCACCCCTGCGCCGCTGGTCCTACGACCACGGCCCGATGTCGCGACCCGCGACCGCCAGCTACCGTGCGGTACGTGTACCCGTCCCCGCAGCCCGAAGCTGCCGCCCACGCCACGCCCGACGAGTTCCGGGCCGCACTCTCCCAGCTCGCCGCCGGCGTGAGCCTGGTGACCGTCCACGACCCCGAGGACGGCGAGGACATCGGCATGACCGCCACGTCCTTCCTCTCCGTGTCGCTGGAGCCGCCGCTGGTGCTGATCTCGGTCCGCGAGGACTCCCGGATGGACGAGGTGCTCGCCCGCGTGGACACCTGGGCGGTCTCGGTGCTCACCGAGGCCCAGAAGACGACCGGCTCCCGCTTCGCCATGAAGGGCCGGCTCAGCGACCGGCTGCTGTTCGCCGACACCCCGCACCACCGCGGCCCGGCCACCGGCGCCCCGCTGATCGAGGGCGCGCTGGCCACCGTCGAGTGCCGCACCGAACAGCGGATACCCGCGGGCGACCACACGCTGCTGCTCGGGCGCGTCCTGGAGGCCGTCGTCCCGGACCCCGGCGGCCGGCCCCTGCTCTACTTCCGCGGCGGCTACCGCACGCTCGGCTGAGCCACCCCGCCGGCACACGGCGCGCTCGACCGGGCCACCGCGCCGACGGACCGGCGGGCGCCTACTCGGCGGGCGACTACTCGGAGCGCGGCGGGCGACTACTCGGCGGGCGACTACTCGGAGCGCGGCGAGCGCCGCCCCTCCTTCAGCTCGGAGCGGTGCCGCTTGTTGTCCAGCCGCCGCTCGACCATCCCGCGGCTCGGCCTCGTCGCCCGGCGGGTCTTCGGCGGCGGCGCGCAGGCCTCGGTCAGCACCGCGGCCAGCCGGACCGCGGCCGCCTCGCGGTTGCGCCACTGCGAGCGGAACTCCGAGGCCTGGACCACCAGCACCCGGCCGTCCACCAGCCGGCCCGCCAGCCGCTCCAGGGCGCGCTCGCGCCACACCTCGGGCAGCGCCTTCGATGCGGCCACGTCGTAGCGCAGCTCGACCTTGCTGTCGGAGGTGTTGACGTGCTGGCCACCGGGGCCGGAGGAACGGGAGAAGCGCCAGACGAGCTCGGCGTCGGGGACGACCACCGACCCCCGTACGCGGATGGGCTCGGGCATGCGCCCATCATCCCGCGCCCGGCCCGCCCGGTCACCCGGTTATCCGGCACGCACCCCGAGCCCCGACAATGGCGGTGTGATCGAGCTCGGCTACTCCCTCTCCAACCGCTTCCCCGACCCCCCGCAGACCGACTACCGCACCGCCTCCGTGCACGCCCTGCGGTACGACCTCTTCTGCGGCGACGTGTACCTGGACGCCGAGGGCGCGGAGCTCTCCACCGCCTGGGGCTGGGTCCCGGTGCTCGACTTCGCGTGGGCGCTGTGCGACATCGCCGAGGAGCTGGACCGCGACCCGGCCGGCGGCCGGGCCGCCCGCGTCCAGACCGCCGACCTCGACTTCACCCAGAACACCGAGCTGCTGCGCTTCGCCCGCCGCTTCAACTGGGTCGAGGTCAGCGCCACCTGGCTGCCCGACGAGCCGCCCGCGGTGGTGCGCCACGCCGAGCTGCGCCGCGAAGCACGGGACTTCCTCCAGGACACCCTCGCCGACCTGTTCGACATGCACCCCGACCTGGCCGACAACCCCAACATCTGGTCGCTCCAAGGCAGGTTCCGCCGGATCTGACCCGTACATTGCCCGCGCTTTGCCAGAAATTGGCGCCCGCGCGAAAGGGAGGATCCCCGGTGGAACCAATCCACCGGACGATTGCGTTGTCCCGGGAAAAGCGAACGAAGGGACAGCGATCACCATGCCAGTGAGCCTCTCCAAGGGCGGAAACGTCTCGCTGACCAAGGAGGCCCCGGGCCTGTCCGCGGTCTCGGTCGGCCTGGGCTGGGACGTCCGCACCACGACCGGCGCCGAATTCGACCTCGACGCCAGCGCCATCGTCCTGAACGCGGACGGCAAGGTGCTGTCCAACGGTCATTTCGTGTTCTTCAACAACACCAGCACGCCGGACGGCTCCGTCGTGCACACCGGTGACAACCGCACCGGCGAGGGCGTGGGCGACGACGAGTCGATCAACGTCGACCTGGCCGCCCTGCCCGCCGAGGCCGCCCGGATCACCTTCCCGGTCACCATCTACGACGGCGTCGCCCGCAGCCAGAACTTCGGCCAGGTCCGCAACGCCTACATCCGCGTGGTGAACGCCGCCGGCGGCGCCGAGCTCGCCCGGTACGACCTCTCCGAGGACGCCGCGACCGAGACCGCGATGATCTTCGGCGAGCTCTACCGCAACAACGGCGAGTGGAAGTTCCGCGCCGTCGGCCAGGGCTACGCCTCCGGCCTGGCCGGCATCGCCCAGGACTTCGGCGTCCAGATCTGACGCCCGGGCCCCGGGCCCGAAACGCCGCGGCGCGGAACGTCGGTCGGTCCGACGTTCCGCGCCGCGGTCGCGTTCGCGGGGCGTCAGCGCGAGGCGCGCAGCTCCGGGAGCTGGATCAGCTCCGTCTCCTCCTCCGGTGTCAGGTCGACGACGGTCGGCTCGCCCTGCTCCGGCGCGGCACCCCCGGCGTCCCGGGCCCCGCGGGCCCCCTGCGCCTCCTGCGCCTCGGCCAGCGCCTTCTCGGCCACCGCCTCGTCGCCCACCACGTCCGCCAGGTCCGTCCGCTCGTTCAGCTCGGCGACACTGCCGACCGCCGGAGCCGGGGCCGCCGCCCGCACCGCGGCACCCGGACTGCGCCCGAAGAAGCTGAAGCCCTGTCCGCGCGCCTGCCCGGACTGCCCCGGGCGCGGACGCTGCCGCTCGGCCGGAGCCGCGGGCGCGGCCGGCGCACCGCCCAGCTGGCCCACCGTGGCGGTCAGCACCGGCCGCACCGGAGCCGCCTTCACCGGAGTCGGCGCCGGAGCCTGCCGCGGAGCCGACTCCGGCGTCGGGACGGACGGGGCCACCGGGGCCGGCACCGCGGAGACGGGCACGGCGGCAACCTGCTTCGGGGGCACCGGAGCCTGCGCGGCCCGCGCCGGCGCGACGGGAGCCGTCCGCGCCCGCAGCGCGACCTCCGCGCCCGCCGACCGCTCGCGCCGCTCCTCCTGGGCCCGCGCGCGCCGCTCCAGCAGCCGCAGCACGGCACCGGCACGGACGAACGCGGCCGGGCTGGCCGGGTACTTCGGACGGCTCGCGGCCAGCGCCCGCTGCGCCGCCTCGGCCTCCTTGAGCGCCTGCTCGGCGACCAGCACGGCCCGCTCGCGCAGCAGACGGGCGATCTCGGTCTCGGCCTTCGCCAGGCGCGACTTCTCCGCGGTCAGCCGCCGCCCGAACCGGGTGGCCCGCTCCTCCGCGACCTCCGCCGCGTACTCGGCCTCGGCGAGCTGCTCCTCGAAGCGCTCCTCGGCCCGCAGCCGCTGCGCGACGGACGTCTCGGCCGCGGCCCGGGCCGCCCTGTCGCGCTGCTTCAGCAGGACCGCGAAGCCGAGCGTCGCGGACACCGCCGCGACACCCACCGAGCGGACCAGGATGGTGTCCTGACTGAAAACCAGAGCGGCCAGAGCTGCGACGAGGAGCACGCCGGCTGCGGTGGGGGGGAAGACCCGGCCGAGGACGGAGGAATGACGGTGGCGTCCGCGAGACATGCCAAGAAACTAGCGTGCGAATTGGGGCCGTGTCAGCCCAGGGTCCGCTTTGACCCTTGACACTGTGCAAGATTTACCGCACGTGCCCGGCACTTCACTCAAGATCACGACAACTGCCCAGCTCAGCGGTGCGAGGCCGCCGGGCCACCCGGATCGTCGTGGTTCTCCGGCAGCTTGCACACGTGCTGGAGCCAGAGCGCCGTCGCGATCACCGCGGCGCCCGCGAGCACCGCGAGGCCGGCCGTCACGGCCTGGTCCTTGCGCGCCGGCACGTCCAGCTCGCCGAGCAGGTAGATGCCCGCCCCCGCGTAGATCCCGGTGACCACCGCCGACACGAGCGCGCTGGCCTGCCCGAGCACCACGGCCCGGGCCGCGAGCAGCGGATCGACCCGCTTCGCGCCGGGCTGCCGCTCCCGCACCGCCTTCAGCCGGCCCCGCAGCGAGATCGTGGTCGCCAGGAGGATCACCGCCACCGCGGCCAGCACCACCGGCGCCGCCGCCGGCACGGCCGGCAGGGTGTCCAGGGAGGCCCACAGCTTGGCACCGGCCCAGGACAGCGCCGTCGTGGCGGCGGTGATGCCGATCAGCAGGCGGAGGCGAAGCAGCTTCACGCGGAGGAGGTCCTTCCCGGGGTACCAGAGACGGCCGCCCGGGAGCCCGGAGCGGCGGCGCCAGGCCACCGTACCGGGCCCGGCCGGGCGGACACCCGCACGGACGGCGGACACCTACTCGGACGGCCGGGCCCCCACCCGAGTTCCCCGACCACCGGGCCGCCGAACCGCTACTCCGGCAGCGTCAGGCGGATGTCGTCCCGCCGGCGCACGCCCTGCGCGTCCGGGCCGCCGAGCTTCTCCAGCAGCACGGAGACCTGCCCGTACCCGGGCACCTCGGCGTCCGGCTGGGCGTCCAGCCACGGCGCCAGCACGAAGGCCCGCTCGTGCGAACGCGGGTGCGGCAGCAGCAGCTGCGGGTCGTCGCTGACGACGCCCTCGTACGCCAGGATGTCGACGTCCAGGGTGCGCGCGCCCCAGCGGACGGTGCGCACCCGCCCGAAGGCGTCCTCGATCGCGTTGCCGCGCTCCAGCAGGTCGCGCGGCGGCAGCGAGGTGCGCAGCACGACGACCGCGTTGTAGTAGTTGGGCTGCTCGTCCGGCCCGCCGACGGCCTCCGTCTCGTAGACCGCGGAGACGGCCTTGATCCTCAGCCCGGGGGTGTCGGCGAGGGCGTCCACGGCACCCTGCAGGGTGTCCAGGCGGTTGCCCAGGTTGCTGCCGAGGGCGACCACCGCGCAGCGCTGGCTGTGCAGGGTCGTGTCGGCGGAGTCCACCCGGCTCTCCAGGTCGAACGTGCTCGGCGAGGTGGTCGGGTCGCTGTTCATCGAGATTCCTCTGCATCGGGTACCGGGCGCACGGCTGCGGTCATGCGCGCGTCCGGTGGATGGTCACGGTCACGTCGTCGAACGGCACGGTGATCGGGGCGTCCGGCTTGTGGACGGTCACCTCGACCTCCTCGACCGCGTCGTGCTTGAGGCACTGGTCGGCGATGCGCTGCGCCAGGGTCTCGATCAGGTCGACCGGCTCCCCGGCGATGATCGCGGTGACCTCCTCGGCCACGATCCCGTAGTGCGCCGTGCGGGTCAGGTCGTCGCCGGACGCGGCCGGGCGGGTGTCCAGGTACAGGACGAGGTCGACCACGAAGGTCTGCCCCTCGACGCGCTCGCGCTCGAAGACGCCGTGGTGGCCCCGGGCTCGCAGACCCCGCAGGGTGACGCGGTCCAGCAAACGAATCACTGCTCCCAGTCGGACGGGCCCCGCCCGAGGAAAAGGCACGGACGAGCAGGGCGAAGGCGGGCGGCAGGCCCGCCACTCCGTTTCGAATCTACCCGCGGGCACGGACAACGTCTGACCGTCCTACCCGGCACGAACCGTCGCCACGCACGCCGATCCGGCGATTGACGTGAACGTTCGGTGACCGATTCGAAATTCCCGGGCGACGCTTCGGCGGCGGTTTTCCCCGGCTCGCCCGGTCAGTCCTCGTCGTCCTCGTCTCCGCTGGTCAGCACGGGTGAACCGTGGTGCGACCAGAGCTTCCACCCGGCCGGGGTGCGCCGGAAGAGATTCGTCGAGACGACCTTTCCGCCGACCAGCGGACCGAGTTCGCCCTCCTCCTCGGCCTCCCCGCCGGAGAGGATGTTCTCGGTGCACGTGACAAGGGCCACATCGCCGTGCACCTCGGCCTCGACGTCGGTCAGGAAGAACTGGATGTACTCGGTGTTCATCATGATCAGCATGTACGACCGGGTCACCTGGGCCCGGCCGCGCAGCACCGGCCAGCCCGGGTGCACGCACACCACGCCGCCCTTGTCGTCGGCGTCCGCGGCGCCCAGCCAGGCGTCCTCGACCGCCTCCAGGTCCCCGCGCTCCAGCGCCTCGTAGAGCGCCTGGTTCGCCGCGAGCACGGCCTCCACGTCCGCCTCTCGCGCCCGTCCCGCCGCGGCCCCGCTCAACCTGCCGTCACCTGCCACAGACCCTCCCGTCCTACCCCAACCGGGCCGCGCGCTGCCAGGCCGCGACCACCCGGACGGCATCCGCCGTGCCGGACACGTCGTGCACCCGCACCGCCCAGGCCCCGGCCCGGGCCGAGAGCACCGACACCGCAGCGGTCGCGTCGTCGCGCTCCCTGGCCGGGCGCAGCTCCCCGGTTTCCGGGTCGGCGAGCAGCGTACCCAGGAACCGCTTGCGCGATGCGGCGACGAGGACGGGACGGCCGAGCGCGGTGAGCGCGTCCAGCCGCCCGAGCAGCGCCCAGTTGTGCTCGGGGGTCTTGGCGAAGCCCAGCCCCGGGTCGAGGATCAGCTGCTCCTCCTTGACGCCGGCCGCCGCCAGCGCGTCCACCCGGGCGGTCAGCTCGGCGACGACGTCCCCGACGACGTCGCCGTACACGGCCAGCCGGTCCATGTCGGCGGACTGCCCGCGCCAGTGCATCACCACGAACGGCACGCCGGTCTCGGCGACGACGTGCGCCATGGCCGGGTCGGCCAGCCCGCCGGAGACGTCGTTGACGATCGCGGCACCGGCCGCCACCGCCCGCTCGGCGACGGAGGCGCGCATGGTGTCGATGGAGACCACGACCCCGGCGTCGGCCAGCTCGCGCACGACGGGCAGCACCCGGGCGAGCTCCTCCTCCTCGGTCACCCGCTGGGAGCCGGGCCGGGTGGACTCGCCGCCGACGTCCACCAGGTCCGCGCCGCGGGCCCGGAGCGCGAGCCCGTGCGCGATCGCGCGGGCCGGGTCGTGCCACAGCCCGCCGTCCGAGAAGGAGTCGGGCGTGACGTTGACCACGCCCATCACGGCGCAGCGGCCGAGCCGCGGCAGTCCGGCCGGAACGGAGAAGGACGGCGTATCGCTCATGCGCCCGCCTCGCTTCGCTCGGCGAGGGCATTCGCCCACGCGCGCCCTCCAATGATTCGCTCGCTGCGCTCGCTCATGCGCCCATTATCGAACGGGGCCCCCGCCGAGGATTCTCGGCGGGGGCCCACTGGGTCCTGCGGTGCCCGGATCGGGCCCGGTGCCTCAGGCGGCCTCGGTGACCTCGCGGGCGACGGAGTCCGGCATCAGGCCCTCGCGCTGGCGCTTGCGGCCGAAGCGCGGCATGCCGAGGGTGATGAAGGCCTCGGCCTGCATCGCGGCGAAGCCGATCCGCGGCAGGTCCCGGGTGCTCGGGAACACCAGGAAGCGCGGCTCCCACTCGGGCTGGAACTTGGCGTTGAACTTGTACAGCGACTCGATCTGGAACCAGCGCGACAGGAAGACCAGCAGGCCGCGCCAGGCCCGCAGCACCGGTCCGGCGCCGATCCGCTCGCCGCGGGCCAGCGCCGAGCGGAACATCGCGAAGTTCAGCGACACCCGGCGCACGCCCAGGTCGGGCACGGCCTGCAGGGCGGCGACGATCAGCAGCTCGTTCAGGCCGGGGTCGGCGGCGCGGTCGCGGCGCATCAGCTCCAGCGAGATGCCGTCCGGGCCCCAGGGCACGAAGTGCAGCACGGCCTTGAGGTCGTCCCCGGCCTCGCCCTCCTCGGGCGCCTTGTGGGCGGTGACCACGACGCAGTCGTCGTCGAGCGGGTCGCCGAAGCGGCCGAGGGCCATGGAGAACCCGCGCTCGGTGTCGGTGCCGCGCCAGCGGGCGGCGGCGTCGGCGATCCGGAACTTCTCGTCGAGGGTGAGGTCGCGGACGCGGCGCACCTTGCAGGAGTAGCCGTTGCGCTCGATCCGCTTGACCATCTGGCGGACGTTGCGCATGGCGCGGCCGGAGAGCGAGAACGCGGCGGTGTCGACGATGGCCTCGTCGCCCAGCTCCAGCGCGTCCAGGCCCGCCTCGCGGGTCCAGACCTCGCCGCCGACCTCGCTGCAGCCCATGACGGCCGGCACCCAGGCGTGCTCGCGGGCCTCGGCCATGAAGACCTTGATCGCGCCGGGCCAGGCCTCGACGTCGCCGACCGGGTCGCCGGAGGCGAGCATCACGCCGGAGACCACCCGGTAGGAGATGGCGGCCTTGCCGGTGGGCGAGAACAGCACGCTCTTGTCGCGGCGCAGCGCGAAGTAGCCGAGCGAGTCGCGCTCGCCGTGCCGGTCGAGCAGGCCGCGGACCTTCTCCTCGTCCTCCGGGGTGAGCTCGGGCTTCGGCTTGCCCGGGCGCAGCGCCAGGTAGGCGGTGGTGAAGGCGGTCAGCAGGCCGAGCCCGCCGAGCAGGTAGGCGACCAGGTCGGACATCCGCTCGTTGTTGTAGCGGATCGGGCCCTCGAAGCCGAAGAGGCCGTAGGCGACGTGCTCCAGCCGCTCGTAGAGGCCGGGGTGGCCGAGCTCGTAGCGGGTCCGGACGCTGACGATCATGAGGCCGAGCAGGACGCTGACGGTGCCCATGACGATCAGGTTGACCAGCGCGCGCCAGCGGGTGCGCGGGTCGGCCTTGGCGTAGAACTCGCGACGGTGCACGAGCATCACGGCGAAGACGACCAGGGAGACGACGGCCGGGCCGATCTGGTGCCAGCGCACGATGTGCAGCGCGGCACCGACCGGCAGCAGGACGCAGACCGCACGCCAGGCCCGGCGCTTGCGCCGGCGCAGCGCGTGCGCGAGCAGCACCAGCAGGAGGCCGATCATCAGCGTGCCGACCGCGGCCAGGGAGGTGGTCCCACCCGGCAGCTGTCCGGCGACGGTGTGCATCTTGGTGTGCCGGAGCTTGGGGAACACCGCACTGGCGATGTCCACCAGCCCGATCAGCAGACAGGCGTAGCCGACCGCACCGGGCAGCCAGGCCCTCGGGACGGCAGCGGCCTGGTTGCGCAGCGTCTGCAGACCGCGGCGGCGGCGCGGCTGCTCGGGGCTCGGCTCATCGGACACGGGAACACTCATGGGAGCTCAGCGTAGAGGCTGCGTGGGGCTGTCCTGTCACTCCGGGGGAGCACGTGTGATGGACCTTCATGCCTTTTCCTTCATCAGGCCATACGCGCACAAAGGAACCGGAAACGGACGGTAAACCGGTGCCGCGGCGCGCTGCGATCGAGCCGGGGGTGGGAGCCGGGGCCGCCGTCGCGCGGTGCGACGAGGACCTCCGGGACGCGTTACGTACGGTGGACGCCGCATTCTAGGGCGCCGGTTGCCCCCCGCTCGTCCCCGGCCTCCCGGACGGCCCCGGCCTCCGGACAGCCTAGTCGCGGTGGCCGCAGCTGACGGATCGCCAGACGATGAGGCGTGCACCGACAGGGTCCCATCGGAAGGCCGACGGCATGGAACTGACCAGCGACGCGCTGGTGGACTCGCTGCTCGCACTCGGCGCTGCGGCTCTCCTCACCACACTCTGGATCTGGCCCCGGCTCGCCCGGCAGCGCCCGCTGCCGGTCCTCGGCCGGATCGGCCTGCTGACGGTCACCCAGGCCTCGGTGCTGGCCGTGCTGGCGCTGTCGGTGAACAACTCCTTCGGGTTCTACACGTCCTGGGACGACCTGCTCAGCCCCGGCGGTGCCAAGCTGGTCCTGACCAGCAACGAGAACCACAAGGGCGGCACCCCGGTCTCGGACGCGCTGGTCCAGCCCACCAACGAGGGCGGCCTGGAGTCGGTCCCGAACCTGCCCAAGGGCGCCCCCGAGGAGGTCGGCAGGATCGAGTCGGTCCGGGTCAGCGGCAAGGAGACGGGCTACTCCGACCAGATGTTCGTCTACCTGCCCCCCGAGTACTTCGACCCGAAGTTCGCGCTGGTCCGCTTCCCGGTCATGGTGGGCATCGCCGGCTTCCCCGGCACCACGCTGAACATGCTGAAGGAGCTGCCGGTCGTCCAGACCGCGGCGGACCTCCAGAAGAACGGCAAGATGCCGCCGACCATCGTCGTCCTGGCCCGCCCGACGGTCGCCCCGCCGCGCGACACCGAGTGCGTGGACGTCCCCGGCGGCCCGCGCACCGAGACCTGGTTCGTCAAGGACCTCCCGGAGGCGCTGGGCTCCACCTACCGGATCGGCCGCTCGGCGGGCTCCTGGGGCGTCTTCGGCTACTCGACCGGCGGCAGCTGCGCGATGCGGCTTGCGATGCGCTTCCCCAACGTCTACGGCAGCGCGGTCGGCCTGCACGGGGACTTCACCGTGCGCGAGGACCAGTTCACCGGCGGCAACCTCTTCAACGGCGACAAGGGCCTCGCCCAGCAGAGCGACCTCGGCTGGCGGCTGCAGAACCTCCCGGCCCCGCCCCTCAACCTCCTGGTGGTCTCCACCCGCAAGGAGGCCGACTACCCGCAGACCGTCCAGTTCGTCGAACAGGCCCAGCAGACCGCCGCGAGCAACCCGCAGTTCAAGGCCGAGTCGCTGTACCTGGACGACGGCGGCCACAACTGGGACAGCTGGATCCGGGAACTGCCGGCCTCGCTGGAGTGGATGGGCTCGCACCTCGGGTGACGCGCGCGGGTGATTACCCGCCGGTCGGGCCACCCGGCCGGCGACCCCGGGGGAACGTATCGCGACCGCCCGTCCGGCCCCCGGAGGGCGCCGTCCGGATCCGCGCAGGAGGCGCCGTGCTGAGCACCCGCTCGCTCTTCAACGAGATCTACCGCAACGACGAGGCCTACCAGCTGTTCTGCAGCATCGCGGCCGGCGGCGAGGACCAGGGCGGCTGGGAGAACGAGCGGATCACCACGCTCACCCGGGACCCGGTCCTCGCCCCGAAGGTCGCCCGGCATGGCGCCGACGAGCGCAAGCACGGCCGGATCTTCACCCAGCTGCTGAGCAAGCGCGGCCTGCCCAAGGTCGCCGTCCCGGCCGACGCCGACTACTGCATGCTGCTGGAGGCCAAAGGCGTCGGCCTGTCCCACGAACGGCTGAACAGCGACCTCCCGCTGTCCGACCGCGAGATCATCACCTACCTCGCGCACAGCCGGGTCACCGAGCAGCGCGCGGCCGAGCAGATGCGCCAGCTGGTCAAGGTGTACGGGGACAACCCCGACCTCGGCCGCGCGATGCGGATGATCTCCGCCGACGAGGACAACCACCTCGCGTACTGCCACGAGGAGCTGCTGCGGCTGCGGGCCGAGGGGTACGGCCCGTACATCCGGCACGTCCTGGAGACCTGCGCCCGCGGCGAGATCCGCACCCACCGGGACGTCGGCCTCGCCGTGACCGCCCGGATGGCCCGGATCCTGGGCTGGCCGCGCTGGCAGCTGGCGGTCGTCACTCTCGGGGTGCGCGCCCTCTACCTGTACGACCGCGCGATCGGCTGGCGGCGGATGGTGCGGCTGCGGATGCCCGAGCGCCGCAACGCCCTGGGCACCCCGGCACCCCCGCACGCCGAGCACGAGGCGCTCTGAGCGCCCCCAGGGGCCCTGGCAGCCCCTAGCGCCCGATGATCAGGCTCATCGCCTCGGCCCGGGTGGCCGGGTCGCGCAGCTGCCCGCGGACGCAGGACGTGATGGTCTTGGCGCCCGGCTTGCGGATGCCGCGCATCGACATGCACATGTGCTCGCACTCGACGACCACGATGGCACCCCGGGGCTCCAGGATCCGCATCAGCGCGTCGGCGACCTGGCTGGTCAGCCGCTCCTGCACCTGCGGACGGCGGGCGTAGACGTCGACCAGCCGGGCCAGCTTGGACAGGCCGGTGATCTTGCCGCTGGTGGACGGGATGTACCCGACGTGCGCCACCCCGCGGAACGGCACCAGGTGGTGCTCGCAGACGGACGTCAGCTCGATGTCCTTCACGAGCACCATCTCGTCGTGGCCGAGGTCGAAGGTCGTCGTCAGGACGTCCTCGGGCTCCTGCCACAGGCCCGCGAATATCTCCTTGTAGGCGCGCGCGACGCGGGCCGGCGTCTCCAGCAGGCCCTCGCGGTCCGGGTCCTCCCCCACGGCGAGCAGGAGCTCGCGCACGGCGTTCTCGGCCCGCTTCTGGTCGAAGGTCCCGACGGTGGCCGGACCGTCGAGAGTCACCGGGTCGATCATGCGGGCCTCGCTTACTAGGGGGAACGTCGGGGCGAACAGCACGGATGCCGCGCCTCCAGGGTACAAACCCTGGTGACGCGGCATCCATTCCGTCCCGGGCTCCGCCGGGAGCGCCGGATCAGCCCTCCGCGGGCGGCTCGGCGGTCGGCAGCGGCGGGAGCTTCACGATGTCGACCGGAGCGGTGTCGGCCGAGGCGGCGGCGCCGTTGGTGAGCGCCAGCTCCTTGGGCGACTGCACCGGCGGCCGGGTGGACGGCGTGCGGCGGGAGGAACCCGTCCAGGCCGGCCGGGTCGGACGCTTGACGATCGGGGCGAAGATCTCGGCGATCTGCTCCTTGTTCAGGGTCTCCTTCTCCAGGAGCTCCAGGACCAGGTTGTCGAGCACGTCGCGGTTCTCGACCAGGATCTCCCAGGCCTCGTTGTGCGCGCTCTCGATGAGCTTCTTGACCTCTTCGTCGACCAGCCCGGCGACCTCTTCCGAGTAGTCGCGCTGGTGGCCCATCTCGCGGCCCAGGAAGGGCTCCGAGTTGTCGCTGCCGAACTTGATCGCGCCGAGGCGCTCGGTCATGCCGTACTGGGTGACCATGGCCCGGGCCGTCGCGGTGGCCTTCTCGATGTCGTTCGAGGCACCGGTGGTCGGGTCGTGGAAGACCAGCTCCTCCGCCGCGCGGCCGCCCAGCATGTAGGCCAGCTGGTCGAGCATCTCGTTGCGGGTGGTGGAGTACTTGTCCTCGTCCGGCAACACCATCGTGTAGCCGAGGGCCCGGCCGCGGGACAGGATGGTGATCTTGTGGACCGGGTCGCTGTACTGGCAGGCCGCCGCGACCAGGGCGTGGCCGCCCTCGTGGTACGCGGTGATCTTCTTCTCCTTGTCGGACATGATCCGCGTGCGCTTCTGCGGACCGGCCACGACGCGGTCGATCGCCTCGTCCAGGATGCCGTTGTCGATCAGCTTCTTGTCCGAGCGGGCGGTCAGCAGAGCGGCCTCGTTGAGGACGTTCGACAGGTCCGCGCCGGTGAAGCCGGGGGTGCGCTTGGCGACGGCCGACAGGTCGACGTCGGGCGCGATCGGCTTGCCCTTCTGGTGCACCTTGAGGATGTCCAGGCGGCCCTGGAGGTCGGGGCGCTCCACCGCGATCTGGCGGTCGAAGCGGCCCGGGCGCAGCAGCGCCGGGTCCAGGATGTCGGGGCGGTTGGTCGCGGCGATCAGGATCACGCCGCCCTTGACGTCGAAGCCGTCCATCTCGACCAGCAGCTGGTTGAGGGTCTGCTCGCGCTCGTCGTGACCGCCGCCGAGGCCCGCGCCGCGGTGCCGGCCGACGGCGTCGATCTCGTCGACGAAGACGATCGCCGGGGCGTTCGCCTTGGCCTGCTCGAAGAGGTCGCGGACGCGGCTGGCGCCGACACCGACGAACATCTCGACGAAGTCCGAACCGGAGATGGAGTAGAACGGCACCCCGGCCTCGCCCGCGACGGCTCGCGCCAGCAGGGTCTTGCCGGTGCCGGGCGGGCCGTAGAGCAGCACGCCCTTGGGGATCTTGGCGCCGACGGCCTGGAACTTGGCCGGCTCCTGCAGGAACTCCTTGATCTCGTGGAGCTCCTCGACCGCCTCGTCCGCGCCGGCGACGTCGGAGAAGGTGGTCTTGGGGGTGTCCTTGGTGAGCAGCTTGGCCTTGGACTTGCCGAACTGCATGACCCGGGAGCCGCCGCCCTGCATCTGGTTCATCAGGAACAGGAAGACCAGGACGATGATCACGATCGGCAGCATCGACAGCAGCAGGCTGACGAAGGTGCTCTGCTTCTCCGGGCTGATGGTGTAGCCCTCGGCGAGCGTGTTCGGGTCGTTGTCGTTGATCTGGGCCTGGAGCTTGTCGGCGATCGCGACACCCTGGTCGCCGATGTACGAGGCCTGGAACTTGCTGCCGGACGGGGTCTTGCCCGTACCGGCGTTGGACAGCGTGGCGCCGTCCTTCAGCTGGATCTTGATCGTGTTCGAGTCACCGGTGGTGATCTGCGCCGACTTGACCTGCTTCGCGTCGATCGCTGCGACGACCTGACCGGTGTCCACCGTCTTGTAGCCGTTCGAGTCCGAAACGACCTGCATCAAAACGATGACGGCGAGGACGGCCAGCACGATCCACATGATCGGCGCACGGAAGTATCGCTTGACGTCCATCCATGCGGGGCGTTGCCGCCCCGTCCCTCCTGCCACTCAGCGGCGCCGGGGGGCTGTGGGCCGCGGCGCATCCGGAATCGGTGCTCATGTGAAGAGCGGTTTATTGGACCGTACCGCAGTCGGACCCGCCCATGGCGGGAGCACGGCGACACGGTTGTGGTTCTTTGTCCCCCCGGTCAACGGGCGGGAACAACGTACTGTTCCCGCCCGTAACCCGAACGGGGCCCTCAGCCGCCGTAGACGTGCGGGGCGAGGGTGCCGATGAACGGCAGGTTGCGCAGCTTCTCCGCGTAGTCCAGGCCGTAGCCGACCACGAACTCGTTGGGGATGTCGAACCCGACGTACTTGACGTCGATCTCGACCTTGGCCGCGTCCGGCTTGCGCAGCAGGGTGCAGACCTCCAGCGAGGCCGGACCGCGCGAGCCCAGGTTGCCCAGCAGCCAGGACAGCGTCAGACCGGAGTCGATGATGTCCTCGACGATCAGGACGTCCCGGCCGGCGATGTCGGTGTCGAGGTCCTTGAGGATCCGCACCACGCCGGAGGACTTGGTACCCATGCCGTAGGACGACACGGCCATCCAGTCCATGGTGACCTGCGAGTGCAGGGCACGGGCGAGGTCGGCCATGACCATCACGGCCCCCTTGAGGACGCCGACGATCAGCAGGTCCTTGCCTGCGTAGTCCCGGTCGATGCGCTCCGCCAGCTCCAGGAGCTTGGCGTCGATCTCGTCCTTGCTGATGAGCACCTTCGCGAGGTCAGCGCCCATGTCGTTCTGGTCCACCGGGGATACGTCCTCAAACGTTCGGGGTCTGTGTGGCCGGCGGCCGGCTCCCCCGGGGCATGCCCGCCCGTCAGTCGCCCTGCCGCCGAAAGACCAGCGTGCCACACCGGCGGGTGGCCTCGACGCCCCCGGGTAGGTGCAGCGGTCCCTGACCCCGCCATCCGGTGACCAGCAGGTCGACGGTTTCCAGGTGACGGGCGAACAGGTCGCCGGCCGGGCAGCCGGCCCGGAGCGCCGCCCGGCGCAGCACCCGGCGACGGACGGCGGACGGCAGCTCGGCCAGTTTGGCGGCGTCCAGGGTGCCTTCGCCGGTCCGGAGGTCCCGCTCGGCCAGGGCCGCCCACTGGTCGAGCGCGTCGGCGTCGTCGCGGAACAGCCGGGCGGTGCGGGCCAGGGCCTCGACCACGCCGCCGCCCAGGTGCTTCTCCAGCACCGGCAGCACCTCGTGGCGCACCCGGGAGCGGGTGTAGGCGGGGTCGCAGTTGTGCGGGTCGTCCCAGACCGGGATCGCCTGGGCGGAGCAGGCCTGCCGGGTGGCGGCCCGGTCCAGCTCCAGCAGCGGGCGGCGGTAACGGCCCTTCTGGGCGGGCATCCCGGCCAGCGAACGGGCGCCGGAGCCGCGGGCCAGGCCCAGCAGGACGGTCTCGGCCTGGTCGTCGCGGGTGTGGCCGAGCAGCACCGCGATCGCGCCGTTGCGCTCGGCGGCCTCGTCCAGGGCGGCGTAGCGGGCGTCCCGGGCGGCCGCCTCCGGGCCGCCGCCGCGGCCCACCCGGACCGGGATCGCCTCGACCGGGTCCAGGCCCAGCGAACGCAGCCGCTCGGCCACCTGGGCGGCGCGCTCGTCGGAGCCCTCCTGGAGGCCGTGGTCGACGGTGACGGCGCCGACCCGCAGACCGATCTTGGGGGCCTCGAAGGCGGCGGCGATGGCGAGCGCCATGGAGTCCGCGCCGCCGCTGACGGCGACCAGGACGAGCGGCGAGCCGGGGGCGGCCGGGGTGCGGGGCAGCCCGGACGGGTGGCGGGCGGCGTTGCCGATCAGCGTGGTGCCGACGGCGGCACCGACCAGCGGCGCGTCGGCCGCGCGCTCGCGGGCCTCGCGGGCGGGTGCGGTGAAGGTGGAACCGGCCTCGGCGGCGAGGTCGGTGAGCGTGCGGCGGACGGCCAGGCGTATCGCGGCGACGGCGGGGTGTGGGCCCACGGCGGACGACTCCTCGACGGAGGGGGGACAGGACGGCGGTGGGCGCGGCGGGGACCGCGCACATGTGAGCACCCTGTTACCGGGCGCTCACAGATGGTGGCAGAAAGGAGCGACCCGCTACGCCACCCGCGCCACCGGTACGACCACCGTCCCACGTTCGGGTGAATGGAGAAACGTATCTTCTCCCTCGGTCTGCCCGATTGGACCACTCGTACGAACGGGTTTGAAACCCGGTTGACCGCCGCCGACCGGCGGCGGTCCGCTGCTGCCCCGTCAGCGGGCGACGCGGGCGACCCAGGCGGCCGGGTCGTGGATCTCCTCCTTGGTCGGGAGGGTGTTCGGGGACGTCCAGACCCGGTTGAACCCCTCCATCCCGACCTGCTCCACGACGCCCCGGACGAACACCGCGCCGTCCTGGTACTGGCGCAGCTTGGCGTCCATCCCGAGCAGCCGGCGCAGGAGCAGGTCCAGCCGGTTCGCGCCGCGGTCCCGGCGCTGCTGGAACTTCTCCCGGATCTCCGCGACCGTCGGCACCACCGACGGGCCGACCCCGTCCATCACCACGTCCGCGTGGCCCTCCAGCAGCGACATGACCGCCGTCAGCCGGCCCAGGATCTCGCGCTGCGCGGGCGTCTGCACGACCTCCAGCAACCCGGTGGACGCCCCGGCGGGCTCGCGGCCGCCGACGCCCGACAGGCCGCCGCCCAGCGCGCCGGCCGCGTCGCGCAGGCGGTCCAGCAGGGCGCCCGGGTCGACGTCCGTCTCGGTCAGGAAGGACTGCACCTCGGACTGGATGTGGTCGCGCAGCCAGGGCACCGCCGTGAACTGCGTGCGGTGGGTCTCCTCGTGCAGGCACACCCAGAGCCGGAAGTCGGACGGGTCGACGTCCAGCTCCCGCTCGACGTGCACGATGTTCGGCGCGACCAGCAGCAGCCGGCCCGGGCCGGGCCCGTCCGGGCCGAGGCGCGGCTTGTCGAACAGGGCGGCCGGGCTGTCCGGCGCCTCCAGCGAGGGCTCCGCGGGGGCGAAGGTCTCGTACTGGCCGAGCACCCTGGTCGCCAGGAACGCCAGCAGCGCGCCGACCTCGATGCCGGTGGCCTTCTCCCCGACCGAACCGAGCACGCCCGCGGCCGGGCCGTTCGCCCGGCGGGCCTGGAGCTTCTCCACCAGCGGCTGGACGACCGTACGGAACCCCGCCACGTTGGCCCGCACCCACCCGGGGCGGTCCACCACGAGCACGGGCGTCGCGACGGCGTCCGCCAGGCTCGTCGAACGCATCCCGGTGAACGCCCGCACGTGCTCCTCGGCCGCCAGGGCGTGCCGGCGCAGCTCGGCGACCACGGCCGCCGCCTCCGCACGGCTCACCTCCGGCCCCGGCCGCACCAGCCGGGTCGCGGTAGCGACCGCGAGATTCCAGTCGACCATGTCAGATCCGCCACTCGCGCTCGTCATGCCCTCACCGTACGTGCTCCGCCCCGCCCGGGGCAGCCACCGGCCCCACCCACGCCCTGCCCCATCCCGTCACCCCCCAACCACATCCGCCCCGGCCCCTCCGGAGCCGACCGAACGGCCCGGCGCGCAACGATCGGAGGGCGCGGGCGGGGCCCAGGAGCGACGGGGGCATGGCCCGAGCGCCCCTGGCGAGGCGGACCGCACTCGGCCGGCAGGCAGGCCGGCGTTTCGGCCGACGCGTTCGCCCGCCTTGGGGCCGCCGAGGGGACGCCCGAGGTGCGCCGCACGAGCGGCGACCGCCGACGCCGCTGGCGCCACAGGCGCTCGCCGGCGGTTGGTGGGCACGGGCCGACGAGGGCACCGTCCTCGGCACAGCGGCCACCGATCGACATGCGCGGCACCAGCAGCGGATGAGCCCGCGCCGGCTGGCGGGCACGGGCCGACGAGGGCACCGTCCTCGGCACAGCGGCCACCGATCGACATGTGCGGCACCGGAGGCCGACCGCCGACTCCGTGCTGCCACCCCACGAGCCCCGCTGCCGGGCGGCCTATCGCGGCCAGGCGGGGCGCGCCGCCCACGTCCGCAGGGCGGTCAGTGGCAGCCGCAGGCGGTGAGGCGGGCGGCCACGCGGTCGAGGGCGGCGCGCGCGGCGTCGGCGTCGGCGTCGGTGCGGGCCATGACGGCGAAGGCGAGGAGGCGGCCGTCGGCGTCGACGACCGTCCCGGCGAGGGTGTTGACGCCGCTCAGGGTGCCGGTCTTGGCGTGGATCAGGCCGGCCGCGTCGGCGGCGCCCGAGCCGGCGCCGTAGCGCTTGCCGAGGGTGCCGGTGAAGCCGGCGATCGGGAGGCCGGTGAGGACCGGACGCAGGGTGGGGTGCTGGTCGGAGGCGGCCAGGGTGAGGAGCTGGACCAGGACGGCCGGCGGGATCGCGTTGCCGCGGTGCAGGCCGCTGCCGTCGTTGAGGGTCACGTTCGTCGTCGTCACACCGAGCCGGCCGAGCTCCTGCTTCACCGCGGTCGCGGCGCCCTCGAAGCTGGCGGGCTGGTGGGCGGCGATGGCCGCCTGGCGGGCGATCGCCTCGGCGATGGTGTTGTCCGAGGTGGTCAGGAGCCGTTCGACCAGGCGGGCGATCGTCGGCGAGTCGACCCGGCCGAGGACGGGGGCGGTGGCGGCGGCCGGGGCCGCGGCGGGCTTGGCCTTGCCGTCGACGGTGATGCCCTGGGCCTTGAGCAGGGCCGCGAAGGCGTCGGCGGCCGCGAAGGCCGGGTCGGCGACGCGGGCCGGCGCGTCCTCGCGGCTCTTCGGGTCGGCCTTGCCCTCGTCGACCATCAGCGGAACGACGAGCGGGATGTTCTCCGCGTCGTAGTTCTCGTGCCGCGGGCTGCCCGTGTACATCGACAGGTCGTAGTCCAGCCGGACCGTCGTCGTCCCGGTCTCCTTCAGGGCGGCGGCGGTCTGCCGGGCGAGCGCGTCGAGCGAGGCGGGGGCGGTGTCGGCGTCCGCGGGCCGGCCGGCGATCTGCACCTGGTCGGCGGGCAGCACGGTGAGCGTCGGGTCGCCGCCGCCCACGAGGGTGATCGCGCCGGGGTCGGCCCCCTTGACCACCCGGGTGGTGAGCCGGGTGTCGCCGGGGATCAGCGAGAGGGCCGCGACCGTGGTGGCGAGCTTGGTGGTGGAGGCCGGCGTCGCCGGGGTGTTCTCGCCGGAGCCGTACAGGAGTCTGCCGTCGGCGGCGTCCCCGACGGCGACGGTGACCGTGCCGAGGCTGCGGTCGCCGAGGGCGACGGCGAGCGCCTGCTGGAGGCCCTGGGCGGTGGGCTGCGCGGTCTTGTCCCGGCCCGCCTCGACGGCGGCCAGGACGGCGCCCGGCGCCGGGGCCGGGCGGGCGAGCGGGGACGCGCTGCCGCCCGGGGCGGGGGTGCCGCCCTTGGTGGCCGGGGCGGCCGTGCCCTGGCTGCCGGGGTCGCCGGAGCGCTTGCCCTTGCCGTGGCCGTTCCTGCCCTGGTCGCCCTGCCCCTGGTCGCCTTGGTCGTCCTGGTTGCCCTGACCGCCCTGGCCCCCTTGTCCGCCCTGGCCGCGGCCGCCGTCGCCGTGCCCGGCGCTGTGCCCGCCCGGCGTCGGGGACGGCTGCGCGTAGGCACCGCCGCCCGAGGCCAGCACCGTCCCGGTGACCAGCAGCGCCACCCCGAACAGTCCCGCGGCCGTCCCCCTGCGGCGGCGCCCCGCCCCGACCCCTGCTCCCACCGACCGGCCCCTTTCCCGAGCACTCGCTCCCGTAGGAGACACTTGGATTCTGTCAGTCCCTACCTTGGAGGAACCGTTGGAGTTCGACGTCCTTATCGAAATCCCGAAGGGCTCTCGTAACAAGTACGAGGTCGACCACGAGACCGGCCGTCTGCGGCTCGACCGGATGCTCTTCACCTCGACCCGCTACCCGGCCGACTACGGCTACGTGGAGGGCACGCTCGGCGAGGACGGCGACCCGCTGGACGCGCTGGTGATCCTGGACGAGCCGACCTTCCCCGGCTGCCTGATCAAGTGCCGCGCGATCGGCATGTTCCAGATGACCGACGAGGCCGGCGGCGACGACAAGCTGCTGTGCGTCCCGGCGACCGACCCGCGCTGGGAGCACCTGCGGGACATCCACCACGTGTCGGAGTTCGACCGTCTGGAGATCCAGCACTTCTTCGAGGTCTACAAGGACCTGGAGCCCGGCAAGTCCGTCGAGGGCGCCAACTGGGTCGGCCGCGCCGAGGCCGAGGCCGAGGTCACCGCTTCGATCAAGCGCCTGGCGGACCAGGGCGGCCACTGAGCCGTCGTTCCGATCTCGATCGAGACCGGTTCGAGGTAGTTCGAGATAGGTCGAGGTAGGTCGGGACAGCCCGGGGCCGGGGTTCGCGGAGAGTCTTCCGCGGGCCCCGGCCCTTGCCGTGTCCGGGGCCCTGACGCATCGTTGTTTACCGACGGACTGTCGGCAAGATGTCCGCTTAGGTTAGGCTAACCAAAACTGCCGGGCCCGATTCCGATCCCTGGAGGCCGCATGCCCACGCCCGAGCCCGTCCCGTTCTCCACCGTGCTCCGCACCGCCAGCAGCGAGGAGCACGAGGCCGCGGAGCAGTCGTCGTTCATGAGCCACCTGCTCGGCGGGCGGCTCGGGGTCGAGGCCTACGCGGACCTCACCGGCCAGCTCTGGTTCGTCTACCGGTCGCTGGAGGGCCGCGCGGAGCAGCTCGCGCAGCACCCGCTGGCCGGCCCGTTCATCGACCGGGCGCTGCTGCGCACCGCCGCCATCGAGCGCGACCTGGCGCACCTGCGCGGGCCGCGGTGGCGGGACGGGCTGGAGCCGCTGCCGGCCACCGCCGCCTACGTGGCGCGGGTGGAGGAGCTGGCCGCCGAGTGGCCGGCCGGGTACCTCGCGCACCACTACACCCGCTACCTGGGCGACCTCTCCGGCGGGCAGATCATCCGCGGCGTGGCGGAGAAGACCTGGGGCTTCGAGCGCAAGGGCGACGGCGTCCGGTTCTACGTCTTCGAGGAGGTCGAGAACCCGGCGGCCTTCAAGCGCGAGTACCGGGCCAAGCTGGACGCGGCCGGGCTGGCGATGGACGAGATGGAGCGCCGCCGGGTGGTCGAGGAGTGCAAGCGCGCCTTCGTCCTCAACGGCGCGATCTTCCACGACCTGGACGCGCGCTACCCGCTCGCGTCGTAACCGGGCCCCGGCTCGACCGGAAGGCCCCGGCGGGAGTCGCCCGCCGGGGCCTTCGCGCGTCCCGAGGGTGCGTCAGGACTGCGCGGTCCGTCGGCCGCGGACGAAGGCGGTGGCGCCGCCGCCGACGAGCAGGAGACCGGCGGCGGTGGCCAGCAGCGGGGCCACCGGGGTGCCGGAGCCGGTCGCGGCGAGCACGCCGCCGCCCGGGCCGCCGAGGCCGGAGGTCGTCAGCGAGGCGCCGCCGGCCGCGCCCGTGCCCGAACCCTGGCCGCCGGCGGCCGAGTCGGTGCCGGAGCCGGTGGTCACGCTGGCCGGCCGGGCGGTCGGGAGCTGGGCGTTCCCGTCGAAGGCCAGCGTGGCGCTGACCGGGTCCAGGGCCGTCCCCTCCGGGTAGTTGGCGAACACCGGCACGCCCTCGGCGGTGAGCGTCGCCGGAACGGCGGACAGCGTCACCACGCCGTTGACCGGCGTCAGGGCGGACTTGGGCACGTCGAGCCTGGCGATCCGGGCGCCGGTCAGCGAAGTCGGCTTGCCGTCCTGGGACTTGCCGTTCACGTCGGCGGTCAGGAAGGCGCCGTCGCGGTCGATCGCCAGGCCGAGCTTGGCGAGCGTGGTGTCGAGCGCGTAGCCGTCCTTGCCGGGGTGGGCGAGGAAGCGGACGGAGCCCGTGAAGCCGGCGGCGAGCATGTGGTCGGCCGTGTTGTAGCCGCCGGTCGCACCGCCGAAGCGGTAGTCGGACGCGCCGCCGCCGAACTCGACCTTGCCGGCCGCCGTCGGGCTCGCGAGGTACTTCCGGAAGCTGTCCTTGACCGTCCAGTCGAGGGTCCCGTTCACGACCGGCAGCCGCCCGGCGGCGGGCGTGCCGGTGCTGGTCGGCGTGCCGGTGCTGGTCGGCGTGGCGGTGGCGCTCGCGGACGGGGAGCCGGTGGCACTCGGCGACCGCGTCGCGGACGGCGAGCCGGTGGCGGTCGGGGAGGCCGTCCCGCTCGGCGTGGACGTGGCCGACGGCGAGGCGGTGGGCTGCCCGGTGGGCGAGGCGGTCGCGGTCGCGGACGGCGAGCCGGTGGCGGTCGGGGACGGCTTGGCCGGGGCCTGCTTCAGCAGCAGCGACAGCGGGTCCATCTCCGTCCCCGCCGGGTAGAAGCCCGCGAACGCCTTGGCGCCCTGCTCGGTCAGCTTCGCCGCCGCCGGGGAGCCGCTGGTGGTGTCGCGCCCGACGGTGAACGTCACCAGCGGCACGTCCTCCCGCCGGGTGATCTCGGTGGCCCCCATCGACTCCTTGGAGGCGGTGTCGGCGGTGAGCGTGCCGGTCGTCCCCGAGGTGGTGATCCGCAGGTCGCTCAGCGCGATGTCCAGCGCGCCGTGGTGCGCGGTGAAGCGGACGCCTCCGGTGAAGGACGAGCTCAGCGCGTGCGTCGTCAGGTCGTACGCGGCGCTTCCGAAGCCGAAGTGGAAGCTCCCGTCGGCGTTGGCGGTCGCGCCGCCGGTCAGCTCGATCGCGCCGCCCTGGGAGGCCGGGCCGGTGACGTAGGCGCGGAAGCTGCTCTTCACGCCCCAGTCCAGCGCGCCGGAGTCGTACGTGACGCTGCCCGGCCCGCCCGCGCCGAAGGCGAGCGCGGGGGCGCCGAGGGCGGTCAGCCCGAGGCCGGTGGTGACGGCGGCGAGGGCCGCCAGTCGGGTGCGGTTGCGGGACATGGTGGTGAACTCCGTTCGGGGGGACGGGGGGAGGTCGGAGGAGTGGTTGTCAGGAAGCCCGGCGACGGCGTCGCAGGAGCACACCGCCGGTCGCCGCGAGCGCAGCCACCAGCGCCGCCCCGCCGGCCACGGCCGCCACCGGGACGCCATCGGGGGAGGACGACGCGGCGACGGGTGCGGCGGAGGGGGTCGCGGAGGCGCCCGGCACGGCGGCCGGGGCGCTGCCGAGGTCCGGCAGCGGGGGCAGCGCGGCGGCCGGGTCGAGGGCGACGGCGAAGCTCAGCGGGTCCATCGCGGTGCCGGCCGGGTAGAGGCCGCCGAAGGCCTTGGCACCCGTCTCGGTGAGCGTGAGCGGCAGCTCGACGGCCTTCAGCAGGCCGCCCTCGGACGTGAGGCCGGCCGGGTCGAAGACGGCCAGTTCGGCGCCGGTGAGCTGCTGGACGGCACCGTCCGGCGTGCGGCCGGAGACGTCGGCGAGGAGGCGCCCGCGGCCGGCGGCCACGGTGACGCCGGGGTTGGCGAGGGTGAGGTCGAGGCCGTCCGTGCCGCCCGTCCGCAGGCCGGTGAAGCGGACCGTGCCGGTGAAGGCGGCGGTGAGTTCGCCGGTGGCAGGGTCGTACGTGCCCTTGGCCGGGCTCCAGCGGTAGAACGCCCCGCCGTCGGCGGCTCCGGCGCCGAGCTCCCAACGGCCCTGGGCGATGGCGCCGGTGACGTAGTCGCGGAAGGTTCGGCGCACGCCCCAGTCGAGGGCGCCGGCGGCGAACCCGGTGCGGGCGGGAGCCTGGGCGGTGGGCTCGGCGGTCAGCGTGCTGGGCTCGGCGGTCGGCGTCGACGTCGGTGTCGGTGTCAGCGCGGCACTCGGCGAGGGCGCCGCGGATGTCGCCTGCGCAGCCGGGAGGTTGACCGACAGGGTGACCGGATCGAGGGCCGTGCCGGCGGCGTAGAAGCCGGCGAAGGCCTTCGCTCCGGCGTCGGTCAGGGTGGCCGGCACGTTGCTCAGGGTCAGGGTCCCGGCCGCGCCGCGCAGGTCGACCCCGGCCAGCGACAGGTCCGCGACCTTGGCCTGGCTCGCGCCGCTCACCTGGCCGGTCTCCCGCGACTTGCTGCTGACGTCGGCGTAGAGCCCGGCCGCGCCGCCCTGGACGGCCCGGAAGGTGACCCGTCCGAGGCTCAGGTCGAGCGCGTCGGCGCCGTTCTCCTGATGCCCGGTGAACCGGACGCCACCGGAGAAGGCCGCGGTGAGCGCGCCGGTCGCCGGGTCGTAGGTCCCGTTCGCGGAGTGGAAGCGGAAGGCACTGCCGCCGACCGTGGCCGCGCCCCCGGTCAGCGCCCAACTCCCCTTGGCGATCGGCCCGGTGACGTACGTCAGGAAGGACTGCTTGATGCCCCAGTCGAGCCGCCCGCCGGAGACCCGGCCCTCCGCGGCCGCCGCCGGCCCGGGCGACAGGCCCACCGCCAGCAGGGCGGCGAGGACGGCCGGCAGGGCGGCGGCCGGACGGCGGAGCCGGCGGGACAGAGGCACGGCGGATCACTCCTGGCGCGACAGCGATGGACGAACGGGGGACGAACGGGGGCACGGCGAGCCGAGGGGGCGGCGCAGTGCCGACCCCCTTGCGAAACTCAGGTAAGGCTAACCTAATATAAGAGTCAAGAGTCCCGCCGCCCACCCCACCCCACCGGACCGGAACGGGCGGCAACTCCCAGCGAAGGGAAGCACGTTGAGCAGCCGTACGATCCGATCCCGGACCGCCCGCGGGCCCGTCCTCCTGGCGCTCGTCCTCGGCCTGCTGCTCGCGCTCACCGCCTGCGGCTCCGGCGCGGGCACGGCCGGCAGCGCCGCCACCCGCGCCCCCGACGCCGTCGAACCGCTGCCCGGCGAGCCCGCCCCGCGGCTCCCGGCCGCCGTGGCGTCCGCCGACGGCCGCCAGGTGACCGTCACCAGCGCCGACCGGATCATCCCGCTCAACGGCAGCCTCGCCGAGCTCGTCTTCAGCCTCGGCCTCGGGCCCAGGGTCGTCGCCCGGGACGTCTCCACGACGTTCCGGCAGGCCGCCGCGCTGCCGGTGATCACCCAGGCCCACGACGTCTCCGCCGAGGGCGTGCTGTCGCTGCACCCCACCGTCGTCCTCGCCGACCGCTCGACCGGCCCGGCCGAGGCCGTCGCGCAGATCCGCGCGGCCGGCGTCCCGCTCGTCGTCCTGGACGACGCCAAGCAGCTCGCCGACGTCGGCCCGCGCATCGACACCGTCGCCTCCGCGCTCGGCGTCCCGGACGCCGGACGGCAGTTGAAGGAGCGCACCGAGCAGCGGACCGCCGAGGCCAAGGCCGCGCTCCCGGCCACCGACCGGCACCCCAGGGTCGCCTTCCTCTACCTGCGCGGCAGCGCGTCCGTCTACCTGCTCGGCGGCCCGGCCTCCGGCGCCACCTCCCTGATCGAGGCCGTCGGCGGCGAGGACGCGGGCAAGGCCGCCGGGCTCACCGGCGACTTCACCCCGCTCACCAGCGAGGCCCTGGTCAAGGCCGCGCCGGACGCGATCCTGGTGATGAGCAAGGGCCTGGACTCCGTCGGCGGCGTCGACGGCCTGCTCAAGCTGCCCGGCGTCGCCCAGACCCCGGCCGGGCTCGACCGCCGGATCGTCTCCGTCGAGGACGGACAGCTGCTCAGCTACGGCCCGCGCACCCCGCAGGTGCTGCGCGAGATCGCCGCCCAGCTCTATCCGGCGGACGCCAAGTGAGCACCGCCGTCCGGGAGAAGGCCGCACCCGGGAAGACCGCCGCGCTCCCCCGCCCGCGCAGCCACGCCACGCTCGTCACCGCCGCGCTCGCCGCCGCGCTCGTGCTGTGCGCCCTGCTCGCGGCCGGGACCGGCGCCTACCGCATCCCGCTCGGCGACATCCTCGCCTCCGCCGCCCACCGCACCGGCCTCGGTGGCCACGCCCTCGACCGCGTCCCCGAGTCGGTGCTGTGGAACGTCCGGCTGCCCCGCGTCGTGCTCGCCCTGCTGGTCGGCGGCTCACTGGGCTGCGCCGGCGCGCTGATGCAGGGCGTGTTCGGCAACCCGCTCGCCGAGCCCGCCGTGATCGGCGTCTCCTCCGGCGGCGCGGTCGGCGCGGTGGCCTGCATCGTGCTCGGCCTGGACGCCCTCGGCACCTGGACGGTCACCGCGTTCGCCTTCGCGAGCGGTCTGCTGACGGTCCTCGCGGTGTACGCGCTGGCCCGCAGCGGCGGGCGCACCGAGGTGGTGACGCTGATCCTCACCGGCGTCGCGGTGAACGCCTTCTGCGGCGCGCTGATCGGCCTGTTCCTGTTCGCCGCCGACTCCGCCGCGATCAGCCAGGTCACCTTCTGGCAGCTCGGCTCGCTCTCGCAGGCCACGTGGGGCAAAGTGCTCGCCGTCCTGCCGTTCGCCGTCGCCGGCCTGGCCGTCGCCCCGCTGTACGCGCGCCGGCTGGACCTGCTCGCCCTCGGCGAGCGCCCGGCCCGTCACCTCGGGGTGGACGTCGAGCGGATGCGGCTCGTGCTGATCACCGTCGTGGCGCTGCTCACCGCCGCGGCCGTCGCGGTCAGCGGCATCATCGGCTTCGTCGGACTGGTCGTCCCGCACCTGCTGCGGATGGTCGCCGGGCCGGGCCACCGGTTCCTGCTGCCCGCCTCCGCGCTCGGCGGCGCACTGGTGCTGGTCGTCGCGGACCTCGCCGCGCGCACCCTCGCCGAGCCGGCCGAACTGCCGCTCGGCGTGCTCACCGCGCTGATCGGCAGCCCGTTCTTCTTCTGGCTGCTGCGCCGGACCCGCACCAAGCAGGGAGGCTGGGCATGAGACTGCGGACGAACCGCGAGGTGCCCGCACGACCGCTCCCCGGCACCGAGCTGCTGGCGGCCGAGGACGTCCGGCTGACCCTCGGCGGGCGCGGGCTGCTGGCCGGCGCGTCGGTCCGGGTGGCCGCCGGCGAGGTGGTCGCGCTGCTCGGCCCGAACGGAGCCGGCAAGTCGACGCTGCTGTCCGTCCTCGCCGGGGACGTCGTGCCGGACGGCGGCGAGGTCCTCCTCCACGGCCGCGCCCTCGGCGGTTACGGCGCCGCCGAACTCGCCCGGCGCCGCGCGCTGCTGCCCCAGGCGGCGGCGCTGTCCTTCCCGTTCCGGTCCGGCGAGGTGGTCCGGATGGGCCGCGCGCCGTGGGCCGGGACGGCGGCCGCCGCCGAGGACGAGGCGGTGGTCGCCGAGGCCATGGCGGCCACCGAGTCCGCCGCGTTCGCCGAGCGCCCGTTCACCGCCCTCTCCGGCGGCGAACGGGCCCGGGTGGCGCTCGCCCGGGTGCTCGCCCAGCGCACGCCGCTGCTGCTCCTGGACGAGCCGACGGCCGCCCTCGACCTGCGCCACCAGGAACTCGTGCTGCGGGTCGCCCGGGCGCGCGCCGCCGCCGGGGACGGCGTGGTCGTCGTCCTGCACGACCTCTCGCTGGCAGCGGCCTACGCGGACCGCGTGGTGCTGCTGACCGGCGGCGCGACGGTCGCCGACGGACCGGTCGCCGAGGTGCTGCGCGCGCCGCTGCTCAGCGAGGTGTACGGGCACCCCGTGGAGGTGCTGGCGCACCCGCGCACGGGCGTGCCGCTGGTCCTGCCCGAGCGGTAGCGGTCAGTCCTCCAGGCGGAAGCCGATCTTCATCCCGACCTGGAAGTGCTTGACCCGTCCCTCCTCCAGATGCCCCCGGACCTGCGTCACCTCGAACCAGTCGAGGTTGCGCAGCGTCCGGGAGGCCCGCTCCACGCCGTTGCGGATGGCGGCGTCGACGCTCTCGGTCGAGGATCCGACGATCTCGGTCACCCGGTACACGTGTTCGGTCATGGCTCGGCTCCCTCAGCTGTGCGACGGCCCCCGGTCCACCGTGCACCGCCCCCGCCCCGCCCGCACGCCGACCGCCGCCACGAGCGTCGGAACCGCTGCGCCGGAATGCCTGGAACACCCGGAACGCCTGGAGCGCCTGGAACGCATGGACCGCCTAGAACGCCGCCCGTACCTGCCCGACGGGCACGCCGCCGCCGAGCAGCGGGGCCGCGCCGATGCGCTCGACGGTCTCGTCGGCGCCCGTCACCCCGAGCCGGCGCAGCGCCGCCGCCAGGACCGGCCCGCGGGCCCGCTCGGCGCCGTCGTCGATCTTGAAGGCGAGGGCCCGTCCGTCCGGCAGCGCCACCACCTGGACGGCCTCGGCGCCCATCTTGGACAGCGCGCCCGGGAGGGCCCGCATCAGCCAGGTGTCGGCCCGGCGGGTGCCGGCCACGTACTCGGGGTGGGCGCGCATCGCGTCGGCGACGCGGCGCTGCGCGGTGCCCTCGGCGGCGAGCACGAACGCCCGGTAGCCGCGGGCCAGGCCGGTCAGCGAGACGGCCAGCAGGGGCGCCCCGCAGCCGTCCACGCCGGCGTGGGCGACGCCCTCGCCGGTGGCCTCCTCCAGGGCCTCGCGGGCCAGCAGCTGGATCGGGTGGGCCGGGTCGAGGTAGCCCTCGGTGTCCCAGCCGTTGGCGACGCACGCGGCCAGCCAGCCGGCGTGCTTGCCGGAGCAGTCCATCAGGATCGGGGCGCGCTCGCCGCCGGAGCGCAGCAGCAGCTCGGCCTCGGTCTCGTCGAGCGGCAGGTCGGCCGGGGTGCGCAGGGCGGACTCGTCCAGTCCGGCGGAGGCCAGGATGGTCCGGACACCAGCGCGGTGAAACGTTTCTCCAGAGTGGCTGGAGGCCGCCAGCGCCAGCAGCTCGCCCTCGATCTCCAGCCCGGCCCGCAGCGTGGCCACCGCCTGGAACGGCTTGGCGGTCGACCGGGGGAAGACCGGCGCGCCGGGGTCGCCGAGCGCGAACTCGACCGAGCCGTCGGCGGCGAGCAGCACCAGCGAGCCGTGGTGCCGCCCCTCGGTGAAGCCCGAGCGTATGACCTCGGCGAGAACGGTCGGGGTGGCGGACTGGGGCATGGCGGAGCCTTCCGGGGCAGGGGTGGACCGGGGGCGAGCCGGGCCCCACCCGCCCATGGTGCCTCACCCGGTCAGAGGGGGCCGCCCGCGAGCAGGTCGTCGACCCGTGCTTCCCCATCACGGTACCTGCGGGTGATCTCGGCGTTGCAACCGTCCGCGGTGCGCAGCAGCCGCTGCCGCCGTCCGGAGACCTCCCGCTCGTGCGCCCGCAGCCGGTCCAGCGCGGCGAGCAGTTCCGCGGCCGGGTGCGCGGCGAGGTCGGCGAGCTGGACGTCGCCCATCAGCGCGTCCGCCTCCAGCTGCGACTCGTGGCCCCGCGGCGGCCCGAGCGTGACGTGCCGGGCCGAGCGCCGCACGGTGGAGGGCGCGTCGGTGAGGATGGCCGGCAACCGGTCCAGCAGGTCGCCGGACGGCCCCTCGGTGCCGCCCGCCCCCGCCGCGCGCGAGCGGCCGCCCGGGCGGCGGTCCAGCTCGGCGCGCAGGATGTCCATCCGGCCGTGCAGCAGCCGCCGCAGGTAGGAGAGGTCGGCCTCCTGTTCCAGGGTCTCCCGGCGCAGGATCCGCAGCTGGTCCAGGCCCAGCCGCTCCAGGTCGGGCTCGTCGTCCCCGGTCGCCCGCCCGGACCGGTCCTGCGCGCTGCTCGCGTCCATCACCCAACCACCTGCCGTCGTCCGTTCCCGCCCGCTCGCGGCACCCCGTCCCTGCCGCCGTCCGGCCCGTCCCCCGACGGACCGTGCGCGTCCCGTCCGTTGGCACGCCCGGACACCCCCGAAAGGTTCCGGTCCCCGGCGGACACCACCCGCCGGGGCGACACCGCCAGAACGCCTGACCTACCGGCTCGACCGCCCGGCCGAACCCGGACCCGGGGCGGCGGACCTCCTGGCGCCCCGGGCCGTATGTACGGTGCCCCAGCGTGCCACCCCGCCCGGCGCGCGCGCACCGCCCGTGCACCCGAACGGCCCCCTGGCGAACGGGGGTGGCTGATATGACGAGGCCTTTGCCCAGGAAGAACGGCGCCCGACCCAGCGCAGGCGTGCGCAACCCGGCGCGCGCCACCACATCACACGCCTCCCCCGGTGCGTACGGATCCCCCTCCTGGGTGACCCCGTTCGGCTCCGGCACAATGGCCGCATGCGAGCAGTGGTGCAACGGGTGAGCGAAGCCAGGGTGACGGTGGCCGGAGAGACCGTCGGCGCGATCGAGGGGCCCGGGCTCTGCGTCCTGGTCGGCGTCACCCACGACGACACACCCGCCAAGGCCGCCCAGCTGGCCCGCAAGCTGTGGACGCTGCGCCTGCTGCCGGCCGACGGGGACGGCGTCGAGCAGTCCTGCTCCGACCTCGCCGCCCCGCTCCTGGTGATCAGCCAGTTCACCCTCTACGGCGACGCCCGCAAGGGCCGCCGCCCCACCTGGAACGCCGCCGCCCCCGGCCCGGTCGCCGAGCCGCTGGTGGACGAGGTCGTCGCCCAGCTGCGGGCGCTCGGCGCCAAGGTGGAGACGGGCCGGTTCGGCGCCGACATGCAGGTGGCGCTGGTGAACGACGGCCCGTTCACCGTCATCGTCGAGGTCTGAGCCCGGCCACGGCGGCCCGGGGGGCTACTGCGGGACGATCACGTCCTGCGTGCCCGGCACCGTCCCGGCCAGCAGCACCGCGTCCACCGGGGCGTTCCGCTTGACGATCGCCAGCGCGATCGGCCCCAGCTCGTGGTGGCGCGCCGAGGACGTGACGAAGCCGAGCGCCCGCCCGTCCGGGTCGGACGCGAGCCGCACCTCGGTGCCGTGCGGGGGCAGCGTCTCCTCGGTGCCGTCCAGGTGCAGGAAGACCAGCCGGCGCGGCGGGCGGCCCAGGTTGTGCACCCGGGCGACGGTCTCCTGCCCGCGGTAGCAGCCCTTCTGCAGGTGGACGGCGGTGCGCAGCCAGTCCACCTCGTGCGGGATGGTCCGGTGGTCGGTCTCGAAGCCGAGCCGCGGCCGGTGGCCCTCGATCCGCAGCGCCTCGTACGCCCACACGCCGGCCGCGGGCCCGTACCCGGCGGTGAGCTTCTCCAGCTCGGCGCGCGGCACGAACAGATCGCGCCCGTAAGGGAGTTCACGCACGGCGGCGGCCCCCTCGACGGAGCTGCCGGAACCCGCCGGCAGGTGCACGACCGCGTAGTCGGCGGTCGCGTCGGCGACCTCGACCCGGTAGAAGAACTTCATGCTCTCCAGGTAGGCCACCAAGTCGCCCTGGGTGCCCGGCTCGACGTGCGCCCACGTGGTGGTGCCGTCGTCGACGAGGTAGAGCGCGTGCTCGACGTGCCCGTTCGGGGAGAGCACCAGCGCCTCGGTGGCCTCCTGCGGCGGCAGCGCGCTGACGTGCTGGGTGAGCAGCAGGTGCAGCCAGGACAGCCGGTCCGCGCCGGTGACGGTGACCACGCCGCGGTGCGAGAGGTCCACGAAGCCGTCGCCCTGCGCGAGGTGGCGTTGCTCCCGGAAGATGTCGCCGTAGTGGGCGGCGACGCCCTCGTCGGCCCCCTCGGCGGGGACGGCTCCGGACAGGGCAAGCAGCGGGCTCTTCACACCGGTCATACCGGTCAGCTTACGACTGGCCGTCCGCGAGCTTGGCGGTGCAGTCGGCGCAGCGCCCGAAGATGGCGAAGTGCTTGAGGTCGGTGTCGAACCCGTGGCGCGCGCGCAGGCTCTCGATCAGCGGCTCGGCGATCTCGGTGTCCGTCTCGGTGACCTCGTCGCAGTCCCGGCAGACCAGGTGCAGGTGGTGGTGGCGCCCGGCCAGGTGGTACGTCGGGGCGCCGTGGCCCAGGTGGGCGTGCGAGACCAGGCCGAGCTCCTCCAGCAGCTCCAGCGTCCGGTAGATGGTGGAGATGTTGATGCCGCTCGCGGTCCGCCGCACGTGGCTCAGGATCTCGTCCGGGGTGGCGTGGTCGAGCGTGTCGACGGCCTCCAGGACGAGCTGGCGCTGGGGCGTCAGCCGGTAGCCGCGTTCCCGCAGGTCGGCCTTCCAGTCTCCGGAGAGCTGCCAGTCGGTGGTGCCGGTGTCCGCCACGATGCTGTCCCTGCCACGGTCGGGGGTCCTTGGAACAAGTGTAGGGACCGGCCGCGGGCCGGTCCCTACGTCGTGCGCGGGTGGTGACCACCCGCGCGGTGCCTGCCGGAGGCCTGCTGGAGGCCTACTTGAAGAAGGCGATGCCGTCGTCCGGCAGGTCGTTGATGTCCTTGATCAGCTGCGCCGGGCTGAGCACCTTCTTGAGCTGCGCGGACATGTACGGCCGCAGCGGCACGCTCGGGGCGGCCTTCTCGCCGACCCAGAGCAGCTCGCCGTTGACGAAGCCGTAGAGCCGCTTGCCGCCCGAGTACTCCGGGGAGCCCTCGATCCGGGCGACCGCGTCGGTCGAGACGTCGACCTGCGGCTTGCCGTCGGCCAGCTCGCCGTACCAGATCTCGACGGTGCCGTCGTCACGGACGGAGGAGATCTCGATCCCGCGCGCACCCGAGGTGCCGTCGTGGTTGCTGGTGATGCGCCAGAACGCGTGCTCGTTCTCCAGCGGGCGGACCTTCTCGCCCTCCTCGTTCAGCACCCAGGTGCGGGAGCGGAACTCCAGGAAGGGGCGGCCGTCGTGCCGGATCACGATCTCCTGGCCGAAGTTGCACTTCTCCGTGCCCGGGAAGTCATAGACTCCCGCGCCCTCCCAGGTGCCGAGGAGGAAGGCGAGCGGGACGACGTCCTTGTGGAGGTCAGAGGGGATCTCGATCATGTTCCTGGTCGCTGTCGTCGGTGTGGGGCTGCTTCAACCGTACGGCAGGCTCAGCGCTGGCCCTGGTACAGCTTCATCACCGAGAAGATGGCGAACCAGGTGATCAGCACGGCCATGAGGGCCAGCAGACCGTCGAAGAACATTTCCAGACCGGACACGGGGGGCTCCCAGGCGGCGACAGTGTGGTGGATTTTGCTGGCGCTCACTCTATCCGCCGGGTATCGGCCGGTCGCGGTGAGCCCCACCACGTCGCGTTTCCGCCGCCGCGCCGGCGCCCTCCGCGCGGCGACTTCCGCGCGCCGCCGAAGGTTTCCCCGCGCGATCCGGGGATTCCGGGAACCGGACGTTCCGGGCGCTCTAAGGTGGCGCCATGTCGAAGAAGCTCGTCATCAAGGTCACTGCCGGCTCCGACGCCCCGGAGCGGTGCTCGCAGGCGTTCACGGTGGCGGCCGTGGCCGTCGCCAGCGGCATCGAGGTCTCGCTCTGGCTGACCGGGGAGTCCTCCTGGTTCGCCCTGCCGGGGCGGGCGGCGGAGTTCGAGCTGCCGCACTCGGCGCCGCTGCCCGACCTGCTGGAGTCGATCATGGCGGGCGGCACGGTGACGCTGTGCACCCAGTGCGCGGTGCGCCGCGGGATCGAGCAGAAGGACACCGTCGACGGCGTCCGGATCGCGGGCGCGCAGGTCTTCGTCAGCGAGATCATGAGCGACGGCGTGCAGGCGCTCGTGTACTAGCCGGGCAGCGGGGCTAGGAGTCCCGCCGCTCGTGGTCGGGGTGGTCCCGGTCGTGGCCGGGCTCGTCCCACTTCGGGTCGTCCCAGCGGGGGTCGTTCCACCAGTCGTCGTCGGGGTCGCGCTTGTTGGCGAACACCGCCGCGGCCGGCGGGATGACCGCCGCGACCACGCACAGCGCGATCGCTGCGGGCACCGAGAAGAACCGCACCACGCCCCAGGCCAGGACGAACATGCCGAGGCACCCGCCCATCATGGCGAAGTAGTAGCGGCGCCGCCGGCTTGCCTGCACGTCTCCACGGTACGACCGAGGGCCCCGCCGTGGCAGGGCCCTCGTCGTTTCGCCTTCCGCCGCCTTCCGCGGGGCGGGAATCAGACCGCGATCGCGACCTCGACGGCGGTGCCCTGGGAGGCCACCACCTGACGGTCCACGGTCTGCCCCGGCACCAGCGCGCGCAGGGTCCACTTGCCCGGGCGGGCGAAGAACCGGAACTGGCCGGTCGCCGAGGTGGGCACCTCGGCCGTGAACTCTCCGCCCTCGTCCAGCAGCCGGACGTAGCCGTTGACCGGCTCACCGTCGCGGGTCACCGAACCCTGGATGATCGTCTCGTTCGCCACGTCAACTCCTGCCAGGTCCGGGCCGCCGGCCTTCGCACCGCACATGTCTGTCTCCTTCTGACTTACGGGTCGAGCCGGGGGCTCAGTTGCTGCCGAGCTCGATCGGCACGCCGACGAGGCTGCCGTACTCGGTCCACGAGCCGTCGTAGTTCTTCACGTTCTCCTGGCCGAGCAGCTCGTGCAGGACGAACCAGGTGAGCGCGGAGCGCTCGCCGATGCGGCAGTAGGCGATGGTGTCCTTCGCCAGGTCGATGCCCTCGGCCTCGTACAGGGCCTTGAGCTCGTCGTCGCTCTTGAAGGTGCCGTCGTCGTTGGCGTTCTTGGCCCACGGGATGTTGCGGGCGCTCGGCACGTGACCGGGGCGCTGCGACTGCTCCTGCGGGAGGTGGGCCGGGGCGAGCAGCTTGCCGGAGAACTCGTCGGGCGAGCGCACGTCTACCAGGTTGAGGGTGCCGATGGCGGCGATCACGTCGTCGCGGAAGGCGCGGATCGACGAGTCGGCGGCCTGCGCCGTGTACTCGGTCGCGGCGCGGGCCGGCACCTCGGAGACGAGGTCGCGGGAGTCCAGCTCCCACTTCTTGCGGCCGCCGTCCAGCAGGCGGACGTCGCCGTGGCCGTACAGCTTGAAGTACCAGTAGGCGTACGAGGCGAACCAGTTGTTGTTGCCGCCGTACAGGACGACGGTGTCGTCGTTGGCGATGCCCTTGGCGCTGAGCAGCGCCTCGAAGCCGGCCTGGTCGATGAAGTCGCGGCGGACCGGGTCCTGGAGGTCCTTCTTCCAGTCGATCCGGACGGCGTTGCGGATGTGGTTCTTGTCGTACGCGGAGGTGTCCTCGTCGACCTCGACGATGACGACCTTCGGGTCGTCCAGGCGGGCCTGGACCCAGTCGGCGTCGACCAGGACGTCGCTGCGGCTCATGGTGGTGTTCTCCATCCGGGGGCGGTTGGCGGAAGGTGCTGCTCAGCGGGGTGCTGCGGGACGCTCGGCCTGCTCCGGTCCGAAAGTCCGTCCGAATGATGGGACGGAGGAGGGTGTCCGGGACGGCCGGGCGGGGAATCGCGGTGTGCGTCGGCGGAGGTCGGCCGAAGTGGCCGGACGGAATCGCCGGAGGATCGGCGGCGGGCAGCAACTGCCCTGCCGGGATGCCGAGTTAGCGCATTCGACACAGACAGGCGGCCACGCGGCACAGGTCGACCGCCCGCCGCTTCGTGAGATCCGTCTGTCGCTTCATGTCGACGATGCTAGGGACACCGACGGCCCGCTGTCATCAGCGTATCGGATGCCGAGACCAGATCGACCAAATGCCGAGATTTGACCCTTCACAGCCCGCCGGGCAGCGGGCAGCGGCGTCACGGCGGCCCTCCGGGGCCGGAAACGACACCGCTCCGCGGTCGGCGCTGGACAGCGCGTCTCGCGGAGCGGAACGAAGCCGACCGGGTCGGCCGATCGGGTGAGTGGTCAGCCGAGGAGCTTGACGCCCCGACCGTCGAAGTTCAGCTGCAGGCCGTCCTCGGTCGGCGTCACGCCGTCCTTGTCGGCCAGCTTCAGCCCGGCCGGCAGCGAGTCGAGGGTGAAGCTCACCGGGTCGATCTTCTGGCCGCTCGCCCCGGCGAACATCCCGGCCAGCCCGCTGAGCTGGAAGCCGTCCGCGGTGACGGTGTTCCCCTCGCTGTGCACCGAGCCGGTGCCCACCGGCAGCGGGCCGAGCGACGCCTTGACCTTGCCGGGACCGCCGTAGGACAGGCTCAGCCGGGTGTTCGAGCCCACCGGGAGCTTGCCGCCGCCAGGCATCAGCTGGGCGGCCGGCGGCAGCAGCTGGGCGAGGTCCGCGTAGGTGATCAGACCGCTGCCGGTGCCGCTGTCCACGGTCGCGGAGTTCAGGCTGTCACTCACCCGGACGCCCGACAGCCGGGCCTTGAACCCGTGCAGCGCCACCTGGTGGCCGCCGTCGTTGATCATCAGGTTGTCGGCCGAGATGCGGACGTCGTCCAGCTTCTTGGACAGCACCTGGGTGAGGAACGGGAAGCCCCCGATCGAGACGTCCGGGCGCTGGCTCATCCGGCCGCTGCTCACCATCCGGTCGGCGGCCTCGTCCTCGGCCACCCCGACCGCGATCCGGTCGGCGCCCAGCAGCAGCCCGGAGAGCACCACCAGGCCTATCGTCGCCTTCAGCCATCCGCGCATCGCACTCCCCCGTCGTCGCCGGTCGCCGTCGTTCGCCGCCTCACGGCGGCGGCCCGCAACGGGGCCTCCGCACGACCGTACGACGTCCGGCCCCCGAACCCGGGTGCGGGGGCGGCCGTCGTACGGTCGT
>NZ_JBHYWI010000079.1:0-45049 GCF_042751525.1 Kitasatospora sp. NPDC059408 | reverse complement strand
GCGCTGGCCCTCGTCCTGCCCGCGCTCGGCGCGGCCGTCGACGAGCTCTCCGGCCCCGGCATGGGTTTCGCGTTCGCGGCCGGCGCCGTCCTCGGGACGGGCCTGGCGGCGGCGCTGAGCACCCGCAACGGCTGGTGGTGGGTGCTGTGCGCCTCGCCGCTGGTCGTCCTCGGCGTCACGGCCGCCGCCGAACTGGCGGCCGACGGCGACGCGTACAAGGGCAAGGCGCTGGCGACCGGCTCCGCGAAGTGGGTCGTCCACGGCTTTCCCGTGATGGCCGCGGCCGCAGGGGCGGCCGTGCTGGTGATCGTGGTCCGGGTGGTCCTGGACGGGAGGAAGCACCATGGCTGAGAACCCCGCCGGCGGCGAGGGCCGCGGCGCGGCCCGACGCGCCGCGCAGACCCCGAAGGCACCGGCCGCGCGCCGGTCGCCGCTGCTCATCGCCGGCCGCACGGCGGCCGTCTCCACGGCGCTCGCGGTCTTCGTGTCCAGCGGCGTGGTCTGGTACGAGTACACGTCCCTCACCGACGGCATGACGACGTCCAACGCCATCGCCGAGACGAAGAAGGACGCGCCCAAGCACCTGGACAACTCGGTCAACCTGCTGCTGATCGGCCTCGACAGCCGCAAGAACATGGACGGCACCGACCTGCCCCCGGAGTTCGTCCAGGACGAGCTGCACGCCGGCCACAGTTCCGACATCGGCGGTTACAACACCAACTCCCTGATCCTGCTGCACATACCGGCGGGCGGCGGCAAGGTCCAGGCCGTCTCCATCCCCCGCGACGACTACGTCATGACGTTCAAGGGCGACGGCACCCAGATGGGCATGGCCAAGATCAAGGAGGCCTACGGCAACGCCAAGGACAAGGCCACGCCCGCGCTCCAGGCCAAGGGCCTCAAGGGCGCGGACCTGGAGAAGGCCGGCCGCGACGCCGGGCGCGCGGCGACGATCCGCACCGTCCAGACCTTCCTGGACCAGCCGGTCGACCACGTCGCCGAGGTCAACCTGATGGGCTTCTACGACATCGCCAAGGCGGTGCAGCCGATCGACGTGTGCCTCACCCACGACACCAAGGACCCGGCGATCGAGGGCCAGGGCTCCGGCGCCGACTTCCACAAGGGCATCAACCACCTCAACGCCTCCCAGGCGCTGTCCTTCGTCCGCCAGCGGCACAACCTGGACGGCCCGGACGGGAACTCCGGCGACTTCGCCCGCACCCACCGCCAGCAGGCCTTCATCTCGTCCGTCACGCACAAGCTCAAGCAGGACGGCATCATCAGCGACCTGGGCAAGCTCAAGGACCTCTTCGGCGTCGTGCAGAAGGACCTGGTCATCGACAACCAGTGGAACGTCCTCGACTTCGCCCAGCAGGCGCCGGCCCTGACCGGCGGCAACGTCGAGTTCAACACCCTCACCTTCGACGGCTTCGGCAAGAAGAACGGCCAGGACGTCAACCTCGTCACCCCGTCCAAGATCCAGAAGGTGGTCAAGCAGGTGTTCGGCTACGCCGACGCCTCCGCGCCCGCGCCCGCACCCGGCGGCGGTCCGGGTGACTCGCCCACCACCGAGGCGGCCCCGCCCGCCCAGGCGCCGACGACGCCCGCCGCGGCCGAGGCCGCCACGGTGAACGTCTACGACGCCTCCCCCGTCAAGGGCGCCGGCGCGTCGGAGTCCAAGGCGCTCGTGGCGATGGGCTTCAAGGAGGGCAAGGTCCTCCAGGCGACGTCCAAGCCGAAGACCACCACCGTGGTCTACGGCAAGGGTGCCAAGGACGCCGCCGACCAGATCGCCGCCCGCTACGGCGTGACCGCCACCGAGTCGGCCTCCTCCTCGCCCGGCCACGTCACCGTCACCCTCGGCACCTCCTTCACGGGCGCGGCCGGCGACAAGCCCGCCGCCCCGGGCGCCGGCGCCTCGCAGGCTCCGGCCGACCCGGCCGCCGCCCTGCCGATGCAGGGCCCCGGTGTCGACGCCCAGTCCGACGGCGGCATCCCCTGCGTCTACTGACGCACCCCCACCCACCGCGCCGAAGGCGGGGCTCCCACCCGGGAGTCCCGCCTTCGGGCGTTTGCGGCCGACCCCTCGACACTTTCTCCGTACTATGTATAGTGTACTGCGTACGGGATAACCGTGCGCCCTGTTCCGAGGAGAGGTCCACCGCCGTGCAGATCACCGACTCCGTCGTCTCCCTGACCGTCCCGGACGTCTCCGCGTCCGCCGCCTTCCTCCAGCGGCACTTCGCCTACAGCGAGCTGATGTCCGCCGACGGCTTCGTCTCCCTCGGCCACCCGGGCGGGGGCGTCAACGTGGTGTTCCTCCGGCGCGGCATCGAGGTCCTGCCGGAGAGCTACCGCGACGACACCGCGGCCGGCGTGATCCTCGCGTTCACCGTCGCCGACGCCGCCGCCGAGCAGGAGCGCCTTCGCGGCGCGGGCGTGGGGATCACCATGGAACTGCGCCAGGAACCGTGGGGCGAGAAGCTGTTCCAGGTCACCGACCCGAACGGGGTCGTGATCGAGGTCGTGGAGTGGGTCCGGCAGTAACCGGCGGCGGGCACACCCGACGGCGCCCCCTCGACCGGCCGGGTCGAGGGGGCGCCGTCGCACGCGCGGAGGCCGTCAGTCGACCGTCCACGTGTCGTTGCCCGCCAGCAGCGTCGCGAGGTCGCCCGGGCCGCGGTGCGCCACCGCCGTCGCCAGCTGGTTCGCCATCAGCTCGTCGTACACCGGGCGCCGCACGTCCCGCAGCACCCCGATCGGGGTGTGGTGCAGCGTGTCCGCGTCCGCGATCCGCGACAGCGCGAACGCCGCCGTCGCACTCGCCGCGTGCGCGTCGTGCACCACCAGCGAACCCTCGTTGTCCGGCGTCACCGCCGCCGTGAACAGCTCGCCGTCCGGCCCCCGGAACACGCCCTGGCCGCCGTCCGCGCCGAAGCGCACCGGCGCGCCGTGCTCCAGCCGGATCAGCGCCTCGTCCCGGGTGCCCGGCTCCTTCAGCACCTCGAACGCGCCGTCGTTGAAGATGTTGCAGTTCTGGTAGATCTCCACCAGCGCCGTGCCCTCGTGCAGCGCCGCCGCCCGCAGCACCGACTGCAGGTGCTGGCGGTCGGAGTCGATCGTCCGCGCGACGAACGAGGCCTCCGCGCCGATCGCCAGCGACAGCGGGTTGAACGGGGCGTCCAGCGAACCCATCGGCGTCGACTTGGTGATCTTGCCGAGCTCGCTGGTCGGCGAGTACTGGCCCTTGGTCAGGCCGTAGATCCGGTTGTTGAACAGCAGGATCTTCAGATTGACGTTGCGGCGCAGCGCGTGGATCAGGTGGTTGCCGCCGATCGACAGCGCGTCGCCGTCACCCGTCACCACCCACACGCTCAAGTCCTGCCGCGACGAGGCCAGGCCCGTCGCGATCGCCGGCGCCCGACCGTGGATCGAGTGCACGCCGTAGGTGTTCATGTAGTAGGGGAAACGCGACGAACAGCCGATGCCGGAGACGAAGACGGTGTTCTCCCGTCTGATCCCCAGCTCCGGCATGAACGACTGCACGGCCGCCAGGATCGCGTAGTCCCCGCAGCCCGGGCACCAGCGCACCTCCTGGTCCGTCTTGAAGTCCTTCGCGGTCTGCCGCTCCTCGGTCTTCGGCACCAGGCGCAACGAGGGGAACTGCTGCTCGCTCATGCGCCCACCTCGCTGCGCTCGGCGGTCGCTTCGCGAAACACGCACCCCTTGATCGTTCGCTCGCTGCGCTCGCTCATCGGTGGTCCTCCTCGTCCAGGGTGCCGATCGCCGCCCACAGCACGTCCGCCAGCTGCGCCGCCTTGAACGGCAGACCGCGCACCTGGTTGTAGGACTCCGCGTCCACCAGGTACTTGGCGCGCAGCAGCAGCGCCAGCTGGCCGAGGTTCATCTCGGGGACGATGACCTTGTCGTAACTCCGCAGCACCGTGCCCAGGTTGGCCGGGAACGGGTTCAGGTGGCGCAGGTGCGCCTGGGCGATCTCGCCGCCGTCGGCCCGCACCCGGCGCACCGCCGCCGTGATCGGCCCGTACGTCGACCCCCAGCCGAGGACCAGCACCCGGGCCTCGCCGCTCGGATCGTCCACCTCGACCGGCGGCACCGCGATGCCGTCCACCTTGGCCTGCCGGGTGCGGACCATGAAGTCGTGGTTGGCCGGGTCGTAGGAGATGTTGCCGGTGCCGTCCTGCTTCTCGATGCCGCCGATGCGGTGCTCCAGGCCGGGGGTGCCGGGCAGCGCCCACGGGCGGGCGAGCGTCTTCGGATCCCGCTGGTAGGGCCAGAAGGCGCCGTCCTCGCGGTTCGGACCGGTCGCGAAGTCCGGCTCGATCAGCGGGAGTTCGTCCACCTCGGGGATCCGCCACGGCTCCGAGCCGTTGGCCAGGTAGCCGTCCGAGAGCAGGAACACCGGGGTGCGGTAGGTGACCGCGATCCGGGCCGCCTCCAGCGCCGCCGCGAAGCACTCGGCCGGCGTCGCCGGGGCGACGATCGGCACCGGCGCCTCCCCGTTGCGCCCGAACATCGCCTGGAGGAGGTCCGCCTGCTCGGTCTTGGTCGGCAGGCCGGTGGACGGGCCGCCGCGCTGGATGTCCACGACCAGCAGCGGCAGTTCGAGCGAGACGGCCAGGCCGATCGTCTCGCTCTTGAGCGCGACGCCGGGACCCGAGGTCGTCGTCACGCCGAGCGCGCCGCCGAAGGCCGCGCCCAGCGCCGCGCCGATGCCGGCGATCTCGTCCTCGGCCTGGAACGTCCGCACGCCGAAGTTCTTGTGCTTGCTCAGCTCGTGCAGGATGTCCGAGGCCGGGGTGATCGGGTACGAGCCGAGGTACAGCGGCAGCCCGGAGCGCTGGGCCGCGGCGATCAGGCCGTAGGACAGCGCGAGGTTCCCGGAGATGTTGCGGTAGCGGCCGGCCGGCAGCTTCGCCGGCGCCACCTCGTAGGAGACCGCGAAGGTCTCCGTCGTCTCGCCGAAGTTCCAACCCGCCCGGAACGCGCTGATGTTGGCCTCGGCGATCTGCGGCTTCTTCGCGAACTTGCCGCGCAGGAAGCTCTCGGTGCCGCCGGTGGGCCGGTGGTACATCCAGGACAGCAGGCCGAGGGCGAACATGTTCTTCGCCCGCTCGGCGTCCTTGCGGGCCAGGCCGCTGTCCTTGAGCGCCTCCAGCGTCAGCGTCGTCAGCGGCACCTTGTGCAGGTGGTAGGCCTCCAGCGAGCCGTCGGCGAGCGGGTCCGCGGCGTAGCCGACCTTGGCGAGGGCCCGCTTGGTGAACTCGTCGGTGTTGACGATGATCTCGGCGCCGCGCGGCAGGTCCGCCAGGTTCGCCTTGAGGGCGGCCGGGTTCATCGCGACCAGGACGTTCGGGGCGTCGCCGGGGGTCAGGATGTCGTGGTCGGCGAAGTGCAGCTGGAAGGACGAGACTCCCGGCAGGGTGCCGGCGGGGGCCCGGATCTCGGCGGGGAAGTTCGGCAGGGTGGAGAGGTCGTTGCCGAAGGACGCCGTCTCGGAGGTGAACCGGTCACCGGTCAGCTGCATCCCGTCGCCGGAGTCGCCCGCGAACCGGATGATCACCCGGTCCAGGCGGCGGACCGGCTTGGCGTGTCTGCGCTGCGCACTGGCCGGCACGGCCGCGCCGGGGCGGCCGTCACCGGGACCCGAACGGTTCTCGTCGCCGTCCGAGCCGTCCACTGCCTCTGACTGATCGACCTGACTGGTCACTGCCGCGGACCTCCTCGTGGGCACGCCACCGCGGGCGCGACCCTGTGCCCCGTCCGCCTGGTGCACCTCTGGCATCCTATGCGCGCGCAACCGGCCGGGGCCGGAACTCCCGCGTGCGGCGGGAAATGACCGGTGCGCGCCCACAGCACCGTCAACGCGCGGCGGCCGGAGATCATTCCGGCCGCCGGCCCCGGCCCGATCCGCAGGACGGGCCCTACGAGTTGATGTAGGTCAGCACGGCGAGCACCCGGCGGTGGTCCCCGGGGCTCTGGGCCAGGCCGAGCTTGAGGAAGATGTTGCTGACGTGCTTCTCGACCGCGCCGTCGGACACCACGAGCTGGCGCGCGACCGCCGCGTTGGTGCGGCCCTCGGCCATGAGGCCGAGCACCTCGCGCTCGCGCGGGGTCAGATTGGCCAGAACGTCGCCCTTGCGGCTGCGGCTGAGCAGCTGCTGCACGACCTCCGGGTCGAGCGCGGTGCCGCCCTCGGCGACCCGCAGCACCGCGTCGGCGAACTCGCGCACCTCGGCGACGCGGTCCTTCAGCAGGTAGCCGACGCCCCGGGTGGATCCGGCCAGGAGTTCGGAGGCGTAGCGCTCCTCCACGAACTGTGACAGCACCAGCACGCCCAGCTGCGGGTAGCGGCCGCGCAGCTCGACGCACGCGCGCAGGCCCTCGTCGGTGTGCGAGGGCGGCATCCGCACGTCGGAGACGACGACGTCGGGCAGGTCGCCGGCGTCGGCCAGGTCGTGGACGGTCTTGAGCAGGGCGTCGCCGTCCCCGACGCCCGCGACGACCTCCAGGCCGCGGTCGGTGAGCAGCCGGGTCAGGCCCTCCCGCAGCAGTACGGAGTCCTCGGCGATGACGACGCGGCGCATGGCGACCTTCCGGCAGGGGTGAGCTGACGGGCCCAGTCTTCCCTATCGGGGCGGCGTCGCGCCGGGGGTTGCCGGGCCCGGTCCGGGGCTCGCGGCCCCGGACCGGCGGTCCCGGTGCGTCACATGGTGCGGATGGCCACCGAGTCGCAGAGGGCTTCGAGGGCGGCCTTGGCCGCGCAGTCCGGCAGCGGGGCGAGCAGGGCGCGGGCGTCCTCGGCCTGGCGCAGGGTCTCGCGGCGGGCGAGCTCCAGCGCCGGGTGGCGGCGCAGCAGGCGCAGCGCCTCGGCGTGCAGGTCGTCGTCGGCGAGGTCCTGGTCGAGCAGTTCGCGCAACCGGGTGTCCTCGGGGTCGGCGGGGTCGGCGGGCATGCCCTGGAGGAGCAGGGTGGGCAGGGTCGGCACGCCCTCGCGCAGGTCGGTGCCGGGGGTCTTGCCGGACTCGTGGCCGTCGCTGGCGATGTCGAGGACGTCGTCGGCGAGCTGGAAGGCGATGCCGATGCGCTCGCCGAACTCGCTGAGGGTCTCCACCACGCGCGCCTCGGCGCCGGCCATCAGCGCTCCTATCTTGCAGGAGGCGGCGATCAGCGATCCGGTCTTGCCGGCGAGGACGGCCAGGTAGTGGGCGAGCTGGTCGCCGTCCGGGCCGGGGCCGCGGGTCTCCAGGATCTGGCCGGTGACGAGGCGCTCGAAGGCGTCGGCCTGCAGCCGGACGGCCTCGGGGCCGAGGTCGGCCAGGACCTGGGAGGCGCGGGAGAAGAGGAAGTCGCCGGTGAGGATGGCCACCGAGTTGTCCCAGCGGGAGTTGGCGCTGGGGGCGCCGCGGCGCACGGGGGCCTCGTCCATGACGTCGTCGTGGTAGAGCGTGGCCAGGTGGGTGAGCTCGACGACGACCGCGGCCGGCACGACGCCGGGCGCGCCGGGGTCGCCGAACTGGGCGGACAGCAGGAGCAGCAGCGGGCGGAAGCGCTTGCCGCCGGCCTCGATCAGGTGGCTGGCGGTGACGGTGATGAACGGGACGTCGCTCTTGACGGCCTCGGCGAGCGCCGTCTCCACCGCGTCCAGTCCGGCCTGGACGTCCCGGGTCAGGTCGCGGTCCTGCACGCTGAGCCCGAAGGGTCCCACGACGGTCACGAAGACCACTCCTCTGTCCCTGGTCGATCTAGCGGCCTGGTCCCTGAGTGCCGCCGCTGGCCATACAGGCAGGGTATCCGGTCACGAGTGGATCACTGCACGGGCGTGCGGATCCTGTCGTGATCGGGCCGGAGTTGCAGGTCAGGGCGGCTGCGGGAGCGCTCGGGCGCCGGATGTGAATGCGGCTGGAAATAAGGGCTGCTGCACCTTCCGGGGCGGCGGCGGGACAACCGCGTCCGGGCCGCGCCCCGCGGGGGGCGGCCCGGACGCCGCGGGAGTCTCCCGGCCTCAGCGGACGAAGAGCGCGGCCTTCGAGGCGAGGTCCAGGAAGTACTGCGGCAGCACCCCGAGGACGACGGTGACGAGCACCCCGACGCCGATCGCGGTCGCCGTGAAGGCGCTCGGGATCGCGACCGTCGGGCCGCCGGGCTGCGGGTCGGAGAAGAACATCAGGACGATGACCCGGATGTAGAAGAACGCGGCCACCGCCGAGCTCAGCACACCGACGATGACCAGCGGCGTCGCGCCGCCGGCCGCCGCCGCCTGGAACACCGCGAACTTCCCGGTGAACCCGGAGGTCAGCGGGATGCCGGCGAAGGCCAGCAGGAACAGCGCGAACACCGCCGCGACCAGTGGGGAGCGCCGGCCGAGGCCGGCCCAGCTGGACAGGTGGGTCGCCTCGCCCTTGGAGTCGCGCACGAGGGTGACGACGGCGAACGCGCCGAGCGTCACGAAGGAGTAAGCGAGCAGGTAGAACAGCACCGAGCCGAGGCCCTGCTTGTTGGTGGCGATCACGCCGGTGAGGATGAACCCGGCGTGCGCGATCGAGGAGTAGGCGAGCAGGCGCTTGACGTCCTGCTGCGTGACCGCGAGCACCGCGCCGACCACCATCGTCAGGATCGCCACGCCCCACAGCACCGGCCGCCAGTCCAGGCGCAGCCCGGGGAAGGCGACGTAGAACAGGCGCAGGAACGCGCCGAAGGCCGCGACCTTCGTGGCCGCCGCCATGAACCCGGTGACGGGGGTCGGCGCGCCCTGGTACACGTCCGGGGTCCAGGCGTGGAACGGCACGGCGCCGACCTTGAAGAGCAGGCCGACGGCGAGCATCGCGAGGCCGATCAGCAGCAGCGTGTCGGTGCGGGTGCTGCTGAGCAGCGCCGGGTTGGTCATGGCCTTGCCGGAGATGACGTCGGCGATGTCGCCGAGCTTCACGCTGCCCGCGTAGCCGTACAGCAGGGCGGTGCCGAACAGGAAGAACGCCGAGGCGAAGGCGCCGAGCAGGAAGTACTTGACGGCCGCCTCCTGGGAGAGCAGCCGGCGGCGCCGGGCCAGCGCGCACAGCAGGTACAGCGGCAGCGAGAAGACCTCCAGCGCGACGAACATCGTCAGCAGGTCGTTCGCGGCCGGGAAGAGCAGCATGCCGCCGACGGCGAACAGGGTCAGCGGGAAGACCTCGCTGGTGGCGAAGCCGGCCCGGACCGCGGCCCGCTCCTGCTCGCCGCCGGGGGTGGCGGCGGCCTGCGCGGCGAACGCGTCGGCCGGCAGTCCGCCGGCCCTGGGCTCCAGGCGCCGCTCGGCGTACGTCAGCACGGCGACGGCGGCGACCAGGACGATGACGCCCTGGAGGAACAGCGCCGGGCCGTCCATCGCCACCGACTCCATGGCGAGCAGGTCCATCCTGGTGGTGCCGTGGCCCTGGGCGGCGAGCACCACGATCGCGGTGAACGCACCGGCCAGGCCGGTGAGCGCGAGGACCACCTGCGTCCAGTGCCGCAAGCGGCGCGGCACGAAGGCCTCGACCAGGACGCCGGCCACGGCGGCGCCGAACACCACCAGCATCGGGGAGAGTTGGCCGTACTCCAGGTGCGGCGCGGGGATGCTCGGGGTGGAGCCGCCGGCGGCGGCGAGCATGCCGGTGGTGCTCACTTCTGCTCACCTCCTGAGGTGGCGGCGACCGGGTGGGCCGGCGCCGGGTCGGTCTCGTGGACCTGCGAGAGCGTCGCGTTCACCGCCGGGTTGACGATGTCGGTCAGCGGCTTGGGGTAGACGCCGAGCAGGATCGTCAGCGCCACCAGCGGGGCGACGACGGCCACTTCGCGGACCTTGAGGTCCGGCATGCCGGTGACCTCCGCCTTCACCGGGCCGGTCATCGTGCGCTGGTAGAGCAGCAGCGCGTACAGCGCGGCCAGGACGATGCCGAAGGTCGCGACGATCCCGATCGCCGGGTAGCGGGTGAACGTGCCGACCAGGACGAGGAACTCGCTGACGAACGGGGCGAGGCCGGGCAGCGACAGGGTGGCGAGGCCGCCGAGCAGGAACGTCCCGGCGAGCACCGGGGCGACCTTCTGCACGCCGCCGTAGTCGGCGATCAGGCGCGAGCCGCGGCGCGAGATCAGGAAGCCGGCCACCAGCATCCACGCGGCGGTGGAGATGCCGTGGTTCACCATGTACAGGGTGGCGCCGCTCTGGCCCTGGCTGGTCAGCGCGAAGATGCCCATGATGATGAAGCCGAAGTGCGAGATCGAGGCGTACGCGACCAGGCGCTTGATGTCCTTCTGGCCGATCGCGAGCAGTGCGCCGTAGACGATCCCGATCACCGACAGCACGAGGATCGCCGGGGCGAAGGTCTTCGAGGCGTCGGGGAACAGGCCGAGGCAGAAGCGCAGCATCGCGAAGGTGCCGACCTTGTCGACCACGGCGGTGATCAGCACCGCCGTGCCGGCGGTGGCCTCGCCCATCGCGTTCGGCAGCCAGGTGTGCAGCGGCCACAGCGGGGCCTTCACCGCGAAGGCGAAGAAGAAGCCGAGGAACAGCGCCTTGGAGGCGGTGCCGCTGAACTGCAGCTTGCCGTCGGCCACGGCCGAGGCGAGGGTCGGCAGGTCGAAGGTCGCGAGGCCCTGGTCCTGCGCGATCACGTACAGGCCGATCACGGCGGCGAGCATCACCAGGCCGCCGAGCAGGTTGTACAGCAGGAACTTGACGGCCGCGTAGGAGCGCTGGCGCGCCGCGTCGGGACCGCCGGCCCGGTCCCCGAAGCCGCCGATCAGGAAGTACATCGGGATCAGCATGGCTTCGAAGAACACGTAGAACACGAACACGTCGGTGGCGTAGAAGGAGACGAGGACCATCGCCTCCACGGCCAGGATCAGGGCGAAGAAGCCCTGGGTGCGGCGCCGCTGCTCAAAGGTGTCGGGGTCGAACGTGCCGTCGGGCGCGGCGGGCGCAGGATCCGCGTCGTGCCAGGAGGCGAGCATCACGATCGGCACGAGCACGGCGGTCAGCAGGGCCAGCACCGCGCCGATGCCGTCCACGCCGAGCGAGAAGGTGATGCCGAAGGAGCGGATCCAGCTGTGGGACTCGGTCAGCTGGTAGCGGTCGCCGTGCGGGTCGAACCGCACGGCCACCAGGGCGGCCAGCGCCAGCGCGACGGCCGAGGTGCCGAGCGCGACGGCCTTGGTCGTGGTGCGCCGCGCCTCGGTGGACCCGGCGGGCATCGCGGCGGTCAGCACCGCGCCGGCCGCCGGGACCGCGCACGTGGCGGTCAGGAGGACACTCATGCCCCGCCTCCCCGAGGGTGTTCTGGACGAGTCATCAGACGGACCTCATCAGGAGAGTCGTGGCGACCAGCACCAGCGTGCCGCCGAACATGGAGAGCGCGTAGGAGCGGACGAAGCCGTTCTGGACCCGCCGCAGCCGCCCGGAGATCCCGCCGATCGTGGCGGCCAGGCCGTTGACGAAGCCGTCCAGGCCGCGGCTGTCGAAGTAGACGAGCGTCGCGGCGAGCGCCGAGCCGGGCCGCACCAGGACGGCGTGGTTGAAGTCGTCCTGGAGCAGGTCGCGGCGGGCGGCCCGGGTGAGCGGGGAGCCGACCGGCGGCACCACGGGGACGGAGCCGCGCCCGTACATCGCGTACGCGAGGCCGACACCGGCCAGCATGCAGGCGGTGGTCAGCAGCGTGACGGTCAGCGACGTGAGCGGGGAGTTCCCCTCGGCGTGGCCGGTGACCGGCTCCAGCCAGGTGAGGAACGAGTCGTTCAGGACGAACAGCCCGCCCGCGAACACCGAGCCGAAGGCCAGCAGCACCATCGGGACCGTCATCGTCTTCGGCGACTCGTGCGGGTGCGGGGCGTCGCCGTTGGCATCGGGCTGCCAGCGCTTCTCGCCGAAGAACGTCAGCACCATCACGCGCGTCATGTAGAAGGCGGTGACGGCCGCACCGGTCAGCGCGCACAGGCCGAGGATCCAGCCCTCGGTGCCGCCCTTGGCGAACGCCGCCTCGATGATCCTGTCCTTGGAGAAGAAGCCGGACAGCCCGGGGAAGCCGATGATCGCGAGGTAGCCCAGGCCGAAGGTGACGAAGGTGACCGGCATGTACGCGCGCAGGCCGCCGTAGTGGCGCATGTTCACCTCGTCGTTCATGCCGTGCATGACCGACCCGGCCCCGAGGAACAGCCCGGCCTTGAAGAAGCCGTGCGTCACCAGGTGCATGATCGCGAAGGCGTAGCCGATCGGACCGAGGCCGGCCGCGAGGATCATGTAGCCGATCTGCGACATCGTCGACCCGGCCAGCGCCTTCTTGATGTCGTCCTTCGCGCACCCGACCACCGCACCGAACAGCAGCGTGACCGCGCCGACCACCACCACGGCGGTCTGGGCGTCCGGCGCCAGGTTGAAGATCGCCGCGGAGCGGGTGATCAGGTAGACGCCGGCCGTCACCATCGTCGCCGCGTGGATCAGCGCCGACACCGGGGTCGGGCCCTCCATCGCGTCGCCGAGCCAGGACTGCAGCGGCACCTGCGCCGACTTGCCGCAGGCCGCCAGCAGCAGCATCAGGCCGATCGCCGTCAGCCGGCCCTCGCTCGCCCGGCCCGCCCCGGCGAAGACCGGGTCGAAGGCGAAGGAGCCGAACTCCACGAACATGAGCATGATCGCGATCGACAGGCCCATGTCGCCGACGCGGTTGACGATGAACGCCTTCTTCGCCGCCGTCGCCGCACTCGGCTTGTGCTGCCAGAACCCGATCAGCAGGTAGGACGCGAGGCCCACGCCCTCCCAGCCGAAGTACAGCAGCAGGTAGTTGTCCGCGACCACCAGCAGCAGCATGGCGGCGACGAACAGGTTCAGGTACGCGAAGAAGCGGCGGCGGCGCTCGTCGTGCGCCATGTAGCCGACCGAGTAGAGGTGGATGAGCGTGCCGACACCCGTGATCAGCAGCACGAACGTCATCGACAGCTGGTCCAGCCGGAACGAGACGTCCGCCTGGAAGCCGTTCACCGGCACCCAGCTGAACAGGTGCGTCGTCACCGCCCGGTGCTCGGCGTCACGGCCGAGCATGTCCGAGAACAGCGCCAGGCCGAAGCCGAACGAGAGCGCGGCGAGCGCCGTGGCCAGCCAGTGGCCGAACCGGTCCAGCGCCCGCCCGCCGAGCAGCAGCAGGGCGGCGCCGGCCAGCGGGGCTGCCACCAGCAGCGGAATGAGAGAGTTCACCGAGGCCCTCCGCCTACAGCTTCATCAGATTGCTGTCGTCGACCGAAGCGGAGTGCCTGGTCCGGAAGATCGAGACGATGATCGCGAGGCCCACCACGACCTCGGCCGCCGCGACCACCATCGTGAAGAACGCGATGATCTGGCCGTCCAGCGTGCCGTGCAGCCGCGAGAACGTCACCAGCGCCAGGTTCGAGGCGTTCAGCATCAGCTCCACGCACATGAACAGCACGATCGCGTTGCGCCGGATCAGCACCCCGGCCGCGCCGATGGTGAACAACAGCGCCGCCAGATACAGGTAGTTGACCGGATTCACTCCGCGCCCTCCTCGGCCTCGTGGTTCGGCACCGGCTCCAGGGACTTGCGCGGACCGGCCACCGCCGGCCGCTCCGACGACGGACGGCCCAGCCAGTCCGCGGTCGTGTTCTCCAGCTCCGCCATCCGGCGCAGCATGTCCTGGCTCACGTCCCGCACCTGGCCGCGCTCGCGCAGCGTCGCCATCACCGAGTCCTCGGCCACCGAGCCGTCCGGCAGCAGCGCCGGAACGTCCACCGCGTTGTGCCGCGCGTACACGCCCGGCGCCGGCAGCGGCGGCACCTGGATGTTGTCCCGCACCCGCTGCGCCGCCAGCTCGCGCTGCGTCTTCGGCGCCTTCACGTGCTCGCGGTGCGTCAGCACCATCGCACCGATCGCCGCCGTGATCAGCAGCGCGCCGGTGACCTCGAACGCCCACACGTACTTCGTGAAGATCAGCCGCGCCAGACCCGGCACGTTGCCCTCCGCGTTCGCGCCCTGCAGGCCCGTGAAGTGGTCCAGCTTCGCGTTCGCGATGCCCGCGACCAGCAGCACCCCGAAGCCCAGCCCGCACACCACCGCCGCGAACCGCTGGCCCTTCAACTGCTCCTTCAGCGAATCCTCGCTCGTGACGCCGACCAGCATCACCACGAACAGGAACAGCATCATGATCGCGCCGGTGTAGACGACGATCTGCACCACACCCAGGAACACCGCGCCCTGCGCCATGTAACAGACCGCCAGCGCCAGCATCGTGGCCGCCAGGCACAGCGCGCTGTGCACCGCCTTGCGCATCAGCAGCATGCCGAGCGCGCCACCGACCGCCACCACCGCCAGCACCCAGAACTGGACGGCCTCACCCGTCGAGGTCGTCCCGGCCGCATCCGCCAGAACCGTCGTCACGGCCGCACCTCCTTCTCCCGGTCGGTGCGCTCCTGCTGGACCGTCCCCGGCGCCGCCGCCGTGATCTCGCCCCGGTAGTACGCGCCCTCGTCGGCGCCCGGGAAGATCGCGTGCGGCGAATCGACCATGCCCTCGGACAGCCCCACCAGCAGCTGCTCCTTGGTGAAGATCAGGTCCTTGCGCGAGGAGTCCGCCAGCTCGTACTCGTTCGTCATCGTCAGCGCCCTCGTCGGACACGCCTCGATGCACAGCCCGCACAGGATGCAGCGCGCGTAGTTGATCTGGTACACCACGCCGTAGCGCTCACCGGGCGAGTACCGCTCGTCGTCCCGGTTGTCCGCGCCCTCGACGTAGATCGCGTCGGCCGGGCACGCCCACGCGCACAACTCACAGCCCACGCACTTCTCCAGCCCGTCCGGATGACGGTTCAACTGGTGACGGCCGTGGAAGCGCGGCGCCGTCGGCTTCTTCTCCTCCGGATACTGCTCCGTCAGCCGCTTCTTGAACATGGCCCGGAACGTCACGCCGAAACCGGCGGCCGGGCCCAGGACCGACGGCCGGTCGGTCCTCTCCGGACGGTCCGTGTGGTCGGACGACATCGCGGATCAGCTCCCCTCGGAATGGTCGGACCCGTTCAAGGCGTCCTGGAGTTGCTTCGGCGCCCGGCTGCGCCGGCGCGGAACGGGCGGCAGCACCTGGCCCGGCAACGGCGGCACCGGGTACCCGCCCGCCATCGGGTCGAACTCGCCGGACTGCTCGGGAACCTCGGGCTCCGGCTGCTTGCGCACGAAGTCCCGCAGCAGCGCCAGCAGCAGGACCACGCCCACCGGCGCGCCCACGTACAGCACCACCTCGCCGAAGCCGTACCCCTCGTTGCGCAGCGCCCGCACGCTCGCGATCAGCACCAGCCACACCAGCGAGACCGGGATCAGCACCTTCCAGCCCAGCTTCATGAACTGGTCGTAGCGCAACCGCGGCAGCGTGCCGCGCAGCCAGATGAAGAAGAACAGCAGCAACTGGATCTTCAGCGTGATCCACAGCATCGGCCACCAGCCGTGGTTCGCGCCCGCCCAGAACACCGACACCGGCCACGGCGCCCGCCAGCCGCCCAGGAACAGCGTCGACGCCACCGCCGACACCGTCACCATGTTCACGTACTCGGCCAGCATGAACATCGCGAACTTCAGCGACGAGTACTCGGTGTTGAACCCGCCCACCAGCTCGCCCTCGGCCTCCGGCAGGTCGAACGGCGCCCGGTTCGTCTCACCCACCATCGCGACGATGTACACGATGAACGACACCGGCAGCAGCGCCGCGAACCACGTCGAGTGCTGCTGCGCCACGATCTCCGACGTCGACATCGACCCCGAGTAGATGAACACCGCCGCGAACGACAGGCCCATCGCGATCTCGTAGCTGATCATCTGCGCCGACGAGCGCAGCCCGCCCAGCAACGGGTACGTCGAACCGGAGGACCAGCCCGCCAGCACGATCCCGTAGATGCCCACCGAGGCCGTCGCCAGGATGTACAGCAGCGCCACCGGGAAGTCCGTCAGCTGCATCGCCGTCCGGGTCCCGAAGATCGACACCTCGTTGTCGGCCGGCCCGAACGGGATCACCGCGAACGCCATGAACGCCGGGATCGCGCACACGATCGGAGCAAGGACGTAGACCACCTTGTCCGAGCCCTTGACCACCAGGTCTTCCTTCAGCGCCAGCTTCACGCCGTCCGCCAGCGACTGCAGCAGACCCCACGGCCCGTGCCGGTTCGGCCCGATGCGCAACTGCATCCAGGCCACCACCTTGCGCTCCCACACGATGGCGATCAGCACCGTGAGCACCAGGAACGCGAAGCAGAACACCGCCTTCAGCAGCACCAGCCACCACGGGTCGTGGCCGAAGAACCGGAGCATCTCGTACGGCTGCGGATTGTTCATCGGTCCTCCCCTTCGGCGTCCGAGCCCGCCGCAGCGGGAACGGCGTCGGCGGCGGCGATCGTGACCAGATGGCCGACGGCGGTCCCGAGCGTGCGGTGCGCACCGCCCGGAGTCGAGTTGAGCGGGATCCACACCGTCCGGTCCGGCAGCGACTCGGTGACCTCCAGCGGCAGCGTCAGCGAACCCGCCGGGCCCGTCAGCCGCAGCGCGCCGCCCTGCCGCGCGCCGACCTCCCGCGCCGTCACCGGCGACACCCGGGCCACCGCCCGGTGCCGGGTGCCCGCCAGGTGCGGATCACCCTCCTGCAGCGTCCCGTTGTCCAGCAGCTGGCGCCAACCCGCCAGCACCGCCTGCCCCGTCGCCGGACGCGGCAGCAGGCCCGGGTGCGCGGCCGGATCGGCCGCCCGGTCCCCGGCCCACGGCGCGAACCCGTCCAGCTCCAGGCGCGCGGCCCGCACGTCCGGCAGGCCCAGCCGGTGCCCCAGCGCGTCCGCCAGCATGGTCAGCACCCGCACGTCCGAATGAAGGTGACGGCCCGTCAACTGATCGGCCTTGAGCGCCGGCTCGAACATCCGCACCCGGCCCTCCCAGTCCAGGAACGTCCCGGCCTTCTCCGCCACCGCCGCCACCGGCAGCACCACGTCCGCACGCGCCGTCACCGCCGACGGGCGCAGCTCCAGCGACACCACGAACGGCACCGCCGCCAACGCCTCGTCCGCCAGCGCCGGATCCGCCAGGTCGTCCGGATCCACCCCGCCGACCAGCAGCGCGTCCAGCTCGCCGCGCGCCGCCGCCGCCAGGATCTGGTCCGTGTCCCGGCCCACCCGCGAGGGCAGCTCCGCCACACCCCACAACGCCGCCGCCTGCGCCCGCGCCGCCGGAGCGGCCACCGGACGCCCACCGGGCAACAACCCCGGCAGCGCGCCCGCCTCCACCGCACCCCGCTCACCGGCCCGGCGCGGCACCCAGGCGATCCGCGCCCCCGTCGCGTGCGACAGCCGCAGCACCGACGTCAGCGCCCCCGGGATCGCGGCCAACCGCTCACCCACCAGCACCACCGCACCCGGCCGGCGCAACAACTCCGCCGCCTGCCCCGCCTCGTCGCTCAACGGCTCGTCCGCCGCCAGCGCCCCGAACCACTCCGGCTCCGTCCCCGGCGCCGCCGGCAGCAGCACACCACGCAGCTTCGCCAGCCCCCGCGACGCGAACGCCGCCACCGAGTACACCTTCAAGCCCTTGGCGCGACTCGCCTTCCGCAACCGCAGGAAGACGATCGGCGACTCCTCCTCCGGCTCCAGACCCGCCAGCAACACCACCGGCGCCTGCTCCAACTGCTCGTACGTGACGCCCCCGCCGTCCACGTCCACACCACGCCCGGCGACGGCCGCGGCCAGGAAATCCGCCTCCTCACCACTGTGCGGACGCACCCGGAAGTCCACGTCGTTCGTACCCAGCACCACGCGCGCGAACTTCGCGTAGCCGTACGCGTCCTCGACCGTCACCCGGCCACCGGCCAGCACACCCGCCCGCGCACCGCGCAGACCCTCGGCCGCCCGCGCCAGCGCCTCCGGCCACGACGCCGCCACCAACTCGCCGTCCACCCGCACCAGCGGCGTCGACAACCGGTCCCGCAGCTGCGCGTACCGGAACGCGAACCGGCCCTTGTCGCAGTTCCACTCCTCGTTCACCGCCGGGTCCTCACCCGCCAGCCGGCGCAACACCTTGCCCCGACGGTGATCGGTGCGCTGCGCGCACCCCGCCGAACAGTGCTCGCACACACTCGGCGACGACACCAGGTCGAACGGACGCGAGCGGAAACGATAAGCCGCCGACGTCAGCGCCCCCACCGGACAGATCTGGATCGTGTTCCCCGAGAAGTACGACTCGAAGTCGTCCCCCTGGCCCGTCCCCACCTGCTGCAGCGCACCGCGCTCCACCAGATCGATGAACGGATCACCCGCGATCTGCTGCGAGAAACGCGTGCAGCGGGCGCACAGGACACAGCGCTCCCGGTCCAGCAGCACCTGGCTGCTGATCGGCAGCGGCTTCGCGTACGTCCGCTTCATCCCTTCAAATCGGGAGTCCGCCGCGCCGCTGCTCATCGCCTGGTTCTGCAAGGGGCACTCGCCACCCTTGTCACACACCGGGCAGTCCAGCGGATGGTTGATCAGCAACAGCTCCATCACGCCGCGCTGCGCCTTCTCCGCCACCGGCGAACTCAGCTGCGTGCGCACCACCATGCCCTCGGCCACCGGGATCGTGCAGGAGGCCACCGGCTTGCGCTGGCCCTCGATCTCCACGATGCACTGCCGGCACGCGCCGGCCGGATCCAGCAGCGGATGGTCGCAGAAGCGCGGGATCTGGGTGCCGATCGCCTCGGCCGCCCGGATCACCAACGTCCCCTTGGGGACCTGCACTTCGACGCCGTCGATGGTGAGCGTGACCAGTTCGACCGCCGTGTCGGAGGCGGTCGGCTCCGTGATCGTCACGCGTGCACCTCCCTCTCGGTGGCGGACTGGTGGCCGGGGCGGGGGCCGTCGGCCCAGACGGTGGACGCGGCCGGGTCGAACGGGCAGCGGCGCTCGGCCAGGTGCCGCTCGTACTCGGCCCGGAAGTGCTGGAGCGAGGACACGATCGGGCTCGCCGCGCCGTCGCCCAGGGCGCAGAACGACTTGCCGTTGATGTTGTCGGCGATGTCGAGGAGCTTCTCCAAGTCCCCCTCGACGCCCTCGCCGGCCTCGATCCGCTTGAGCAACTGGACGAGCCAGTAGGTGCCTTCGCGGCACGGCGTGCACTTGCCGCACGACTCGTGCGCGTAGAACTCGGTCCAGCGGGTGACGGCCCGCACCACGCAGGTCGTCTCGTCGAACACCTGCAGCGCCTTCGTGCCGAGCATCGACCCGGCCGCTCCGACGCCCTCGTAGTCCAGCGGGACGTCCAGGTGCTCGTCGGTGAACATCGGGGTCGACGAGCCGCCCGGCGTCCAGAACTTCAGCCGGTGCCCCGCGCGGATCCCCCCGCTCAGGTCCAGCAGCTGGCGCAGCGTGACGCCCAGCGGCGCCTCGTACTGGCCCGGGTTGGTCACGTGGCCAGACAGCGAGTAGAGCGTGAAGCCCGGGGACTTCTCGGTGCCCAGGCCCTTGAACCACTCCTTGCCCCGGGCCAGGATCGGCGGCACCGAGGCGATCGACTCCACGTTGTTGACCACCGTCGGGCACGCGTACAGGCCCGCGATCGCCGGGAACGGCGGGCGCAGGCGCGGCTGGCCGCGGCGGCCCTCCAGCGAGTCCAGCAGGGCCGTCTCCTCGCCGCAGATGTAGGCCCCGGCGCCCGCGTGCACGGTGATGTCGAGGTTCACGCCCGAGCCCATGATGTCGCGGCCCAGCAGACCCGCCGCGTACGCCTCGGCCACCGCCGCGTGCAGGCGCCGCAGCACCGGCACGACCTCGCCGCGCAGGTAGACGAACGCGTGGTCGCAGCGGATCGCGTAGGACGCGATGATCATGCCCTCGATGAGCGAGTGCGGGTTCGCGAACAGCAGCGGGATGTCCTTGCAGGTGCCCGGCTCCGACTCGTCCGCGTTCACCACCAGGTAGTGCGGCTTGCCGTCGTTCTGCGGGATGAACTGCCACTTCATGCCGGTCGGGAAGCCGGCGCCGCCGCGGCCGCGCAGGCCGGAGTCCTTGACCAGGGCGATCACGTCGTCCGGCGGCATCGCGAGGGCGGCCTTCAGGCCCTCGTAGCCGTGGTGGCGGCGGTAGGTGGCGAGCGTCCACGGGCGGCTGTCGTCCCAGGAGGCCGACAGGACGGGGGTGAGCAGCTTCTCGGCCGGCTCGGCGGAGGTCATCACGCTTCGGTCCCTTCCTGGCCGGGGTGGTTGCGGTCGGGGTCGCCGTGGCCCGGGTCGCCGCGCTCGGGGTCGCCGTGGCCCGGGTCGCCGTGGCCGGCCTCCGGGTGGTCGGGGTCGTTGCGCTCGGGCTCCTCGTGGCGCGGGGAGACGACCCTGGTGCCGCCGTTGCCGGGCAGGGCCTCGCCCCTCGCCAGGCGCAGACCCACCAGCGACGGCGCCCCGCCGGCGCCGGACTCGTCGTTGGCGCCCGGGCGCTCGTCGGGGAAGCCCGCCAGGATGCGGGCCGTCTCCTTGAAACCGCACAGCCGGGCGCCGCGGGTGGGCCTGACCTCGCGGCCCGCGCGCAGGTCGTCCACCAGCCGCCGGGCGCTCTCCGGGGTCTGGTCGTCGAAGAACTCCCAGTTGACCATCACCACGGGCGCGTAGTCGCAGGCCGCGTTGCACTCGATGTGCTCGATCGAGACCTCGCCGTCCGCGGTCGTCTCGTTGTTGCGGATGCCCAGGTGCTCCTGGAGCTCGTCGAAGATCTGGTCGCCGCCGAGCACCGCGCACAGCGTGTTGGTGCACACCCCGACGTGGTACTTCCCGGCCGGGCGCCGCCGGTACATCGTGTAGAACGTGGCGACCGCGGTGACCTCGGCGGTCGTCAGGTCCAGCTGCTCGGCGCAGAACCGGATGCCGGTCGGGCTGACGAAGCCCTCCTCGGCCTGCACCAGGTGCAACAGCGGCAGCAGCGCCGAACGGGCCACCGGGTAGCGGCCGATCAGCTCCGCGGCGTCCGCGGCCAGCCGGGCGCGCACCTCCTCGGGGTACGGCTTCGCCGGCAGCGCCGGCAGTCCGAGCTCGACATTGGTCACCGGTCCACGCCTCCCATCACCGGGTCGATCCCGGCCACCGCGACGATCACGTCGGCGACCTGGCCGCCCTCGCACATCGCCGCCATCGACTGCAGATTGGTGAACGACGGATCCCTGAAGTGGACCCGGTACGGGCGCGTCCCGCCGTCGCTGACCACGTGCACGCCCAGTTCGCCCTTCGGCGACTCGACCGCCGCGTACGCCTGGCCGACCGGGACCCGGAAGCCCTCGGTGACCAGCTTGAAGTGGTGGATCAGGGCCTCCATCGAGGTGCCCATGATCTTGCGGATGTGGTCGAGCGAGTTGCCCATCCCGTCCGGGCCGACCGCCAGTTGGGCCGGCCAGGCGATCTTCTTGTCGGCCACCATGACCGGGCCCGGGCGCAGCCGCTCCAGGCACTGGTCGACGATCCGCAGCGACTGGCGCATCTCCTCCAGGCGGATCAGGAAGCGGCCGTAGGAGTCGGCGGTGTCCGCGACCGCCACCTCGAAGTCGTAGTCCTCGTAGCCGCAGTACGGGTCGGTCTTGCGCAGGTCGTGCGGCAGGCCCGTGGCGCGCAGGATCGGGCCGGTGGCGCCGAGGGCCAGGCAGCCGGGCAGGTCCAGGAAGCCGACGTCCACCAGGCGCGCCTTGAACACCGGGTTGCCGGTCGCCAGTTTGTCGTACTCGTGCATCCGGGAGCGCAGCAGCTTGACCGCCTCGCGGATCTGGTCGACGGCGCCGGGCGGCAGGTCCTGGGCGAGGCCGCCGGGGCGCACGTACGCGTGGTTCATGCGCAGGCCGGTGACCAGCTCGAAGACGTCCAGGATCAGCTCGCGGTCGCGGAAGCCGTAGATCATCAGGGTGGTGGAGCCGATCTCCATGCCACCGGTGGCGAGGCAGACCAGGTGCGAGGCGATCCGGTTCAGCTCCATCATCATCACGCGGATGACGCTCGCCCGGTCCGGGACGTCCGCGGTGATGCCGAGCAGCTTCTCCACCGCGAGGCAGTAGGCGGTCTCGTTGAACAGCGGCGTCAGGTAGTCCATCCGGGTCACGAAGGTGGTGCCCTGGACCCAGCTGCGGAACTCCATGTTCTTCTCGATGCCGGTGTGGAGGTAGCCGATGCCGCAGCGGGCTTCCTTCACCGTCTCGCCGTCGATCTCCAGGATCAGCCGCAGCACGCCGTGCGTGGACGGGTGCTGGGGGCCCATGTTGACGATGATGCGTTCGTCGTCGGCCCGGCCGACCGCTTCGACGACCTCGCCCCAGTCGCCGCCGGTGACGGTGAAGACGCGGCCCTCGGTGGTCTCGCGGGCCCCGGCGTGGGCTGCCTCGGGGGTTTCTCCGTGGGCTTCTTTGCGGGCTTCTCCGCGGGCCTCTTCGCGGGCCCCTTCGTGGTGCTGAGTGCTCATCAGCTGTACGACCTCCGCTGGTCGGGCGCCGGGATCTGGGCACCCTTGTACTCGACGGGGATGCCGCCGAGCGGGTAGTCCTTGCGCTGCGGGTGGCCCAGCCAGTCGTCGGGCATCATGATCCGGGTCAGCGCCGGGTGGCCGTCGAAGACCAGGCCGAAGAAGTCGTAGGCCTCGCGCTCGTGCCAGTCGTTCGTCGGGTAGACGCTCACCACCGACGGGACGCGCGGGTCGGCGTCCGGCGCGGTGACCTCCAGCCGGATCAGCCGGCCGTGGGTGATCGAGCGCAGGTGGTAGACCGCGTGCAGCTCGCGGCCCTTGTCGCCGGGGTAGTGCACGCCGCTCACGCCGAGGCACAGCTCGAAGCGCAGCGCCGGGTCGTCGCGCAGGACCCGGACCGTGCGCAGGAGGTGCTCGCGCTCGACGTGGAAGGTCAGCTCGCCGCGGTCGACGACCGTCTTCTCGATCACGTCCACCGGGTCCAGGCCCTGCTCCTCCAGGGCGCCCTCCAGCTCGTCGGCGACCTCGTCGAACCAGCCCCCGTACGGGCGTTCGCTCGGACCGGGCAGCACCACCGGAGCGGCGAGGCCGCCGAAACCGGACGTGTCGCCGCTGCCCTGGGCGCCGAACATGCCCTGGCGGCGGCCGACCACCTCGACCGGGATCTCGCGCACCGGCTGCTCGCGGCGGGTCTCGGGTACCTGGTCGTTCATCGCAGCTGCCCTCCCATCTCGCTGACGGGGGTGGCCTGCAGGGCGAGCGCCTCGCCGAGCTCCTCGGCCCGGCGGCGGTTCACGCCCAGCGGCTCGTGCTGGATCTTGTCGTGCAGCTTCAGGATCGCGTCCAGCAGCATCTCCGGGCGCGGCGGACAACCGGGCAGGTAGATGTCCACCGGGACGATGTGGTCGACGCCCTGCACGATCGCGTAGTTGTTGAACATCCCGCCGGAGGAGGCGCAGACGCCCATCGAGATGACCCACTTCGGGTTGGGCATCTGGTCGTACACCTGGCGCAGTACCGGGGCCATCTTCTGGCTCACCCGGCCCGCGACGATCATCAGATCGGCCTGCCTCGGAGAGCCGCGGAAGACCTCCATGCCGAACCGGGCCAGGTCGTAGCGGCCGGCGCCGGTGGTCATCATCTCGATCGCGCAGCAGGCCAGGCCGAAGGTGGCCGGGAACAGTGACGCCTTGCGCACCCAGCCCGCGGCCGCCTCCACGGTCGTGAGCAGAAAGCCGCTCGGCAGCTTCTCCTCGATTCCCATCAGATCCCTCTCAATGCCTCAAGTCCGGTGGTTCATCGGCCGGTTCTGGCTCATCCGCTCGGCGGAGGTCGTTCGTCCGACGGAGCTTGTCCGCTCGTTCACAAGGGGTCGCGAGGACGCCCGGCGGACCGCCGACGGGTGGGCGGGCCCGCGCTCAGTCCCACTCCAGGCCGCCGCGCCTCCACACGTAGGCGTAGGCGACGAAGACGGTGGCGATGAACAGGAGCATCTCGACCAGTCCGAAGATCCCGAGGGCGTCGAACGTCACCGCCCACGGGTAGAGGAAGACGATCTCGATGTCGAAGACGATGAAGAGCATCGCCGTCAGGTAGTACTTGATCGGGAACCGACCGCCGCCCACGGGCTGCGGGGTCGGCTCGATGCCGCACTCGTACGCCTCCAACTTGGCCCGGTTGTAGCGCTTGGGGCCGGTGAGTGAGGCCATCACGACGGAGCCGACCGCGAACGCCGCCGCGATGGCACCGAGTACGAGGATCGGCGCGTAGGCATTCATAGCCCCCGCTCCCTCCGTCCAGTCGTCCTTGACTGCAGATCGGAACCGGCGGGTCACGCTGAGGTGAACCCGCGCTCCAGTTCCCGAGATCCACCTCATGTGAGGCAGTTCACAAAGCCTGGAACGAGCGCATCCTATGCCTGTCGGCTTGTGATCTGCGACACGCAGTTCGCCGGGATCTTTGTGATCTACGACACCCCTGGAATGAGGGCGAATGCGAACATGCCCAGTTTTGTCAACGCAAAGCAGTCAAATGGTCACAACCAGTCGCATTTACTTGTGAAGCGGCAGGTCAGGGCCTCGCTCCTATATCAACTATGCTCCGGCAGAGGCAAATTTCCGGGCGCTATGTTGACGTGTTATAGCGGCTCACTCGCAGGGGTGGCCGGGGGGTGAACGCTCGCTTGACCCTTCGTTCACAAGCGCGCGAATGCCTTCTTGGGGCTTCCCCCTCCCCCTCCCCCCACCCCGCCCGCCGCCCGCCGCCCACCGCCCGCCCAACCATCGCCCGTTTCGCGCTGGGCCATGCCTGGCCCAGCGCGCGGCACCCCGACCTCCGCGCGCTCCCTCTGCCCCGGGCCCGCGTCCCGTGCCCCGCTCGCCCTTGCGCCCTTGTGCCCTCGCGCCCTCGCCTCTGCCTCTGCCTCTGCCTCTGCCTCTGCCTCTGCCTCTGGCCCCGGCTACCGGATGCCGGCTGCCTGTTCCCAGACCCACGCCGCGATGCCCACCCGGTTACGGGCATCGAGCTTGCGCTGGATGTTGGCGAGATGGTTCTTCACCGTGCCCGGTGAAATGAACAGTCCTGCTCCGATCTCGGCATTCGTCGCGCCGTCCGCCACCAGTTCCGCGATCTCCCTTTCCCTCGTGGTCAGTTCATCGGCCGGGCCGATCGTCGTCAGTGCCGCCGCAGCGGCTGCGGCGCCCGGACCCGGCTTCGGCTCCGCGCCCGGAAGCGCCATGTGCTTCAGGAGCCGGACGGTGATCTGTGGGCTGATCAACGCGTCCCCGGCCATCGCGGCCCGCACCGCCTCGATCAGCAGCACCGGCCCCGAGCGCTTCAGCAGGAACCCGGCCGCCCCGTACCGCAGTGCCGTGTGCACGTAGTCGTCCAGGTCGAAGGTGGTCACCACGATCACCTTGCACTCGTCGGCCAGCTGCCGGGTCACCTCCAGCCCGTCGAGCTTCGGCATCCGGATGTCCGCGAGCACCACGTCCGGTCGCAGCCTCCGTGCCTCCGCCACTGCTGCGGCGCCATCCGCGGCCTCCGCCACCACCACCATGTCCGGCTGCACGTCCAGGATCATCCGGAACGCGCTCCGGACATCCGCCTGGTCGTCCGCGATCAGGATCCGGACCGGCCCTGCGCTACTGCCCATTCCCGTACCTCCCCGTTTGCCGACCCGCGTCGGTCTCCACGATCACGCCGGCCTCGTGCCGGCTTCCTCCAGCGGCAGCACCGCCGTCACCCGCCAGGTCTCCGTCTCGTGCGGGCCCGCTTCCAGCGAGCCGCCGAGGGCCTCGACCCGGGCCACCAGCCCCGGCAGTCCGCTGCCGCCGCCGTGGCGCGGCCGCCCGGCCTGGCCCGGATTCCGGCCGTCGTTGGTCACCGTCAGCTCCAGCCGTCCACCGGTACTGCGGGCCCGAACCTCGACCGCCCGCGCGGCCGGAGCATGTCGCCGGACATTGGTCAGGGACTCGACCACGATCCGGTGGACGGTGCCCTCCACCTCGCGCGGCACCGGCTCCTCCGGCAGCTCCAGCGTGACCTCGGCGCCGCCCGTCGCGGTGAACCGCGCGGCCACCTCGGCGAGTTCGAGGAGTCCGGGCTGAGGGGCCCGGCCGCCGCCCTCCTCGCTGCGCAGCAGCTGCACCGTCCGGTCCAGCGAGGCCAGGGCCCGCTGCCCGGCCTGCTCTATTCGCTGGAACATCTCGGCCGCCCGGGCCGGATCGATCCCGGCCAGGTACGCCCCGGCCTGGGCCTGGGCGACCATGCCGCTGACGTCGTGCGCCACGAAGTCATGGAGGTCGTGGGCCAGTTCGAGCCGCTGGGCGCGCCTGGCCTCGACCACCGCGTTGGCGCGTCCCTCGTCCAGGCCCCGCAGGTAGAGCCCGATCAGGACGGCCGGCAGCGAGAGCATCGAGCCGAAGCCGAAGACCGTGAGCACGTCCCCCGGGCCTTCGAGGAACGCGAAACGGGTCAGCCAGAGGGCGACGGCTCCGCAGGCCGTCCAGGCCGCGACCGCGCAGCGCGGCCCGTCCTCGGTGCGCAGGCCGAGGACCACCGCCAGGAGCAGGACGGCCAGTTCGACCAGGCCGGCCAGCCCGGCCCAGCGATCGCCCTCCGCCCACCGGCCGAGGAGCCAGACGGCGAACGTGACCACGAGCGACGCCGCTCCGAGTGCCATGGTCACGGCCGCGGCCCCGTACCGCCCCCGCGCTGCCCAGGCCGGCAGTGCCAGGACCAGGACGACCCCGGACAGGATCTGAGTCATCGTCACCACCTCTCCTCGGCTCTTCGACTGCCGCCACATTACGACGCCGCCGAGGCGGTGCGCCTGTGCCGATCGGCATATTTCACAGGCCGGTTGAGCAGGGAGAACCTGCCGATCGGCAGCTGTTGCGGACCCCTGGCGGGCCTCCAGTCTTGAGTCGTCGCACCGGCCACGAGGGTCGGTGCCGAAGGGAGGCACCCTCGTGTCGAAGCTCGTGATCAACGCCCGCGGCACCGCCCACCGGGCTGCGGCCGCCGCCCCGGACGTCCCGCCCGCCCCGCGTTGGGCCCGGTTCGCCGCCAAGGCCGCCGTCCTCTCCACCGTCCCCTCGGGGTTGTGGCGGATCGCCTTCGGTTTCGGCGCCCCGGTCGGCTTCAGCGGTTCCGACGGCCGCGGCGTTCGCCGCGCACCAGCCGGGTTGGGGCACGGTCTACTGCGTGGCGCTGAGCCTCCTGGCCGAGGCGCTGGCCTTCCTGACCCTGGGCCTGGTCCGGCCCTGGGGGTTGGTGGTGCCCAGGTGGGTTCCGCTGCTGGGCGGCCGCCGGGTCCGGCCGCTCGCCGCCGTCGTGCCGGCCCTGCTCGGTTCGGCGATACTCACCGACCTGGGGGCGACGGCGCTGTTCGGCGGGTGGGCGCGGAACCTGGCCGAGGCGGATTCGCCGCACGGCGTCGCCGCCGTCGTGATGACGCTCGCCTATCTGCCCCTGGTCGCGTGGGGCCCGTTGCTCGGTGCGGTCGCCATCGACTACGCCCGCCGGACGGTGCGGTGGCACCGGTGACGCGGGCCGCGGGCCGCGGGTCAGACCCGGGCCGGTTCCGGGCTCGGCGCCGCCGCGTCGGGCGCTCCCTCCCCCTCCCCCGCGGCCGGGCGCGGCACGAGGGCGGTGCGCCGGCCCGTCTCGGTCGCCCCGTGCACCAGGACTCTGCCGAAGGGTGCGAGCGGGCCCATCCGGTTGCCGGCGACGGTGATGCCGAAGACAGCGGCTCAGAGCAGCTGGGTGCCAAGCAGCAGGCTCACCCAGGACGGCGGTGTGGCCCGCGCGGCCCACATCTGGAGGAAGAAGGAGAACAGCGTGCAGAACAAGGACAGATGCAGCAGCCAGGCCCACCGGGCCGGCCCGTACGGGGCGGCGACGGTCCACGGCGCGGGGCCGACGGACAGCGCGGCCACTGCGAACACCGCGGTGGCGGTGGCGGGTTGCCCCCAGGGCACGGCCAGCGGGTCGGTGTTCCGGACGGCCCGGGAGCGGGCCATCGCCGGCACGTACGCGGAGTCGACGGCGGCTGCGCCGAGCACCGGGACGCCACTGAGGGCGGGTGGGCGGAGTCCGCCGCCGGTGAGCAGGGGGAGCCGGGCCGCGGGTCAGGCTGCGAGCAGCCCGTGGTCCTCGGCGATCGCGGCGATGTCGGCCGGGGTGCCGGACATGATGGTGCGCACGTGTGCGGTGACGAGGTCGACGGGCCAGTCCCACCAGGCCGCGCGCAGGAGGAGCTCGATGACGGCGTCGGGGAAGCGGCGGCGGATCGGGCGGGCGGGATTGCCGCCGACGACGGTGTAGGGGTCGACGTCGGAGGTGACGAGGGCTCCGGCGGCGATGATCGCTCCGTCGCCGATGCGCACGCCGGGCAGGACGGTGGCGCCGTAGCCGAACCAGACGTCGTTGCCGACGTGGGTGTCGCCCCGGCTGGGGAGGGCGGTGACGATGTCGAGGGTCTGCTCGGTCCAGCTGCCGCCGAACATCGTGAACGGGAAGGTGGAGACGCCGATGGCCGGGTGGGCGGCGCCGGCCATGAGGAAGCGGGTGCCGGTGGCGAGGGCGCAGTACTTGCCGATCACCAGGCGTTCGGGTCCGTAGGAGTAGAGGACGTTGCGTTCCTCGAAGCGGGTGGCTCCGTCGGGGTCGTCGAAGTAGGTGTACTCGCCGACCTCGATCCTCGGGTCCTTGACGAGGGGGCGCAGCAGGACGACGCGGTCGTGGCCGGGGAGGGGGTGCAGGGCGGTCGGGTCGGGGGCGGTCACGGCGGGCATGTGAACTCCTCTCGTAATGCGACTCCCGTCGCATTACGATGAGCATGGCACGGCCGCACCGGCCCGGCAAGCATTAACGCGACTGGAGTCGACTTTGAGCGAGATTCCCGAGACCCCAACCTCAACCCCGGCCCCGGACACCGCGACCCTGCGCACGCCGGCCGCCCGCCCCGGCGGCCGGAGCGCCCGGGTGCGGGCCGACGTGGTCGCGGCCACGCTGGCCGAGGTCACCGAGAAGGGGTACGACGGCCTCACCGTCGAGGCGGTCGCAGCCCGCTCCGGCGTCCACAAGGCGACCCTCTACCGGCGCTGGAGCGGAGTGGACGGACTGGTCGCGGATGCCCTGACCGCCTCCGCCGACCAGCCCTGGCCCCTGCCGGACGCCGGGGACCTCGGCGAGGACCTCCGCCGGATCACCCATGAGGTGTTCGCCGTCTTCACCGACCCCGCGCTCGGCCCGACCCCCACGGCGCTGATCGCGGCCGCCCAGCGCTCCGACACCGGGGCAGCCGCCCTCCGCGCCTTCTTCTCGGCCCGCCACGAACAGGCCGCCGAGGTGGCCGAACGAGCCGTCACCAGGGGCGAGTTGCCCGCCGGCACGGACGGTGCCGAGGTGGTCCGGGCCGCGACCGCCCCGCTCTACTACCGCCTGTTCGTCACCGGCGAGCCGCTCGACGCCCTCACCGCCGAGCGGGCCGCGGACGCCGCCACCCTGGCGGCCCGCGCCGGCTTGTTCGCGGCCACCCCCACCCCCGCCCCAGCCCCAGCCCCGGCCCCAGCCCCAGCCCCAGCCCCAGCCCCAGCGAGCCGAACCGCAACGCCTCGCACCACCGCAACCCGAACCGTGACGCCCCACACCACCGCGCCCCGCACCACCGCGCCCCCGACCGTCGATCCGCCAGCGACCAACCATCAGACCCCGAATGAAAATTGACGCTGCACCAGCACCACGCCGGCGCAGCAGCCGCCACCGAAACCGGAGCCACACCACCCCCTACCGGAACCCCACCGGCCCGTGGATGATGCCTCCATGACAATCCTGCCGTCCACCACCCCCCGGAAGGCCCGTCACGTGAAGCGCAAGCAGTGGGCGCTGGTCGCCGCCGCCACCGTCCTCCCGCTCGTCGCGAGCACCGGCACCGCCGTGGCGGACACCCCCTCGCCGGCCCCGAGCGCCGCCTGCACCTACACTCCGGCCGTTCCGGCCGACAACTTCAAGGGCATCCCGGTCTTCGACCCCGAGGAGGCCGCCGAGCCCTACAGCGCGACCCTGCGGACCAACCAGGGCCGGATCACCTTCGAGGCGCTGACCGACAAGGCCCCCTGCACCACGTTCTCGTTCCGCTTCCTGGCCGAGAACGACTACTTCGACGGCACCCATTGCCACCGTCTCACCACCCAGCGGATCTACGTCCTCCAGTGCGGCGACCCGACCGGAACGGGCAGCGGCGGCCCCGGCTACTCCTTCCCCGACGAGAACCTGACCGGCGCCACCTACCCGGCCGGCACCGTGGCCATGGCCAACGCCGGGCCGAACACCAACGGCAGCCAGTTCTTCTTCGTCTGGAAGGACACCAAGCTCTCCCCCGCCTACACCCCGTTCGGCCGGGTCACCGCGGGCCTGGACGTCCTGCAGAAGATCGCCGCGGGCGGCGAGGACGACCAGAACGGGCCCGGCGACGGCTACCCCACCCTGCCGGTGGACATCCGCCACGTGAAGATCAGCGACCGCTGACGGCCCGCAGCCCGGGTGGCGCTCCCGCCGCTCCCGTACGGTGGCAGCACCAACGACACCGCACGGGAGCGACGGGAGCAGCGCCGCATGGACAGCAGGATCTGGGAGAGCGTCGACCACCTGGTCGCCTGGCTCGACGCGAACGGCACGCAGTCGCCCCAGGAGGAGCGCCTGCTGCGGATCCTCAAGGTCTCCGAGGAGGTCGGCGAGGTCGGGGCCGCGGTGATCGGCGCCACCGGGCAGAACCCGCGCAAGGGGGTCACCCACGGCTGGGAGGACGTCCAGCACGAGCTCTGCGACGTCGTGTTCGCCGCGCTCGTCGCCCTGCGGACGCTCACCCCGGACGCGGCCCGGGTGTTCGCCGACCGGCTCGCCTACGTCGAGCAGCGCTCGGCCGCCAGTCGCGCAACCCCTGAGGCAAGTTGATGCCACGTCATATTTTTCTGCCGCGTTTCCGTCAATTCCGTTGACGACCGGACCACCGGTCCCTAACCTGAGCCAACGGCCCGGCCCCATCGCCTCACCGGCGAGCGGTCGCGGCCCCGTCCGCCGAGAGTGCGCCTAACCTGCGCCGTCGGCGGAGGCGCCGGTTCCACACCGTTCGACCCGTACCGCCCCGGGCGGCCCTTCCGGCGCTCACCGCGCCAAGCGCCGCCGCGCCCTGCCATCCCGCAGGCGAAAACGTACGCACGAGCCGACCCGGACCACCGCACCGGCCGTCGTACGCCGGCCCCACGCGGACCACACCCGCGCCGAGCGCCACTGAAGGCCGCACCGCACGCTGTACGCCGCGCCACCGCACGCCGCACCGCCGCTGCACCCGCCGCCCGTCGACCTCGTACGGGCCGCGCTCGCGTCACGCACCACCGCACACCACGGCACCGCACCGTCGCAGCGCCGCGCCCCACATCTCCCACTGCCGCGCACCGCCGCGCACCGCCAGACACCTCGACGCGCTCGCCGCCGACACGGGCCGCATCCGCGCCAGGCGCCGCCGCACCCGGCGGGCCGCCACCTCGCGCCGGCGCGTCCCACGTCCATCGCACTCCGTCCCGCACGGCACCGCCGCACACCATTACGGCACCACAGCACCACGGCACCACAGCACCGTCGCGCACACCGAGCACGGTAGAGGCGAGCACGCCCCGCATCGACACCCTCCATCGGGGGGTCAACGATTGCACCCAACTCGCTATTGCGAGTAACTTGCAATAGCGACAGTGCCACAAGGGCGAGGAGGGATGGCGGTGATCAGGTCTCAGCGACCTCCGGCGTTCGAGCCGCCATGCGCCGACGCCCACCCCCTTCACCCAGCAGCCCTCACCACCCCCGCCCTCACGGCCACCGCGCCCGCAGCCGCCCCCGCAGCCGCCACCGCCACCGCCCCGGAGCCTCGCGACCTCTCGCCCACTCCCGCGCGCCACGGCGAACACTCCCCGTTCGCGAGCGGCGGCAGGGCAGGCCGGCGAGCAGAGGGCAGCACCCTCCCCGGCGCCACCCGCCATCGCGGCACCACCCGCCACCCCAGCACCGCCCCCTCTCGCGCCATCGCCGCCACCATCACCGCCATCGCCCCCGCCCCCACCCCCGGCATCGCCATCGCCCCCGCCATCGCCGCCACCCCAGCACCCTCCACCCGACTGCGTTTCAAAACTGTTGCGCCAGACCAACATTGGGTGAATCCCTCCCCTCCGGGGCAGGATCAAGCATGTACATGCTCAACATCTGACCAGCAGTCAATCCGGCCCACCGGATAGCCCGCCGACACCCCGCCGGCGCTTGCCTCCACGGCAATCAGCATGGCGCAATCATCACGGCCATCAAGAAACCGCCAAGGCAATGCGGGGTCACCCGGATGGATCGGCCACCATTCAACGAATGTGGTGACGATCACACATGGGCTTTTGAGCCGGTGAAATCCTGACGGAAAGTCATCGAATCACGACTGCGCGTAAGAGGATTCCGCAGCACGGAAGGCGCGTCGCGACCACCCCGGAGGGGCCCCCGAACATCCCCGGCGGCCGACGGTCATCCCCCATGACCATGGCAAACGGCTCCGGACGGTCACACTGCGGACACCCACCGCAGGGGCGTCCCGGGCGTGGCATCCGCGCAGCTCGCCGGGCTTGAGCTGCACACGGGCGATCCGCCAAGGCCGACCACGGAGCGTCTCCGGGGATTTACAACACGAGTCTTCCGGTTTTATAGTCACGGCCGACGGGGGACGTTTGACCGGCCCGGATAGCGGATGCAACCACCACGGATCCGACTATTCACTTGCCGGCCATCAACTGTCGAGGGGGAGGCGTAGTGTTGTGTCTTGAAGTGGGCGCGGGGGAGCGTCCGAACCTCTGTTGTACGCGATCCGTTTCAGCCTGAGCAGCAGCTGGACGCCGCGCGGTCACGGGAACTGCCTTAGAGACCGCGACTGTTCGAGCTAGTGTCATGCCCACGTAATTCTTTTTTTGGCATCCTGTTGGCGCGCTTTCGCATGCCCTCTTCGCCGGGTCCGTGCGTCGCGACAACAGGCGGTCGGCCGCGCCCGCATTTTATGACGTCGGCCTTATTTGGCATGCACCCTTGTCGGCTATGTGCTCGAAGAATGACGAATTCGAGGAATGATGGCGATATTCACGGGGTCCGAGGAATTGACTCTTTCGAACATGCTGCGCGCGGCCGCGCTCGTCCAGCCCGACCGGACCGCCGTTTCCTGCGGCACCGAGCGACTGACCTTCCAGCAGCTCAGCGACCGTAGCGAGCACATCGCCGACCACCTGCGGCAACTCGGCGTACGGCCGGACGAGCCGGTCGGCATCTACATGGAACCGTCGGTCGATCTGATGGCCAGTGTGTGGGGCGTGCTGCACGCCGGCGCCGCATATCTGCCGTTGTCACCCGAGTATCCGGACGAACGCGTTCGGTACATGGTGGTGGACTCGCGCACGAAGGTCATCCTGGCCGACGCGGCGCTGACATCCAGACTGGCCGCGATGGCACCGCCGGAAACGAGGATCATCACCCTCGCCGAGGCGGCCGCCGGCGCTTTCGGCAGCCCGGACAAGACCGGCGCGGACGAGACCGGCGCGGACGAGACCGGCACGGACACGGCCATCCCCGTCACAGAAGCCCGCCGCCCCACCCGGGGCGACGACCTCGCGTACGTCATCTACACCTCCGGGAGCACGGGCAACCCGAAGGGCATCGGCGTCGAGCAGCACAGCATCGTCGCCCAGATGCGCTGGATGGCCGACGAGCAGGGCCTCGACCGGACCAGGACGGTGCTGCAGAAGACGCCGCTGAGCTTCGACGCGGCCCAGTGGGAGATCCTCGCGCCCGCCTGCGGCGCGAGCGTGGTGATGAGCGAGCGCGGGGTCTACGCGGACCCCAACGGCCTGCTCGACCTGATCACCGCCCACGAAGTGACGACCATTCAGGGCGTCCCGACGCTCATTCAGGCCCTGGTGGACAGTGGCCGGTTGCCGGACTGCACGTCCCTGACGCAGATCTTCAGCGGCGGCGAGGCGCTCACCAAGAGCCTCGCGGTCGAGGTCTTCGACGCGCTGGCGGACTGCGACCTGATCAACCTGTACGGCCCGAGCGAGTGCACCATCAACTCCTCGGCGCTCAAGGTCGACCGGGACGCGGTGCGCCAGGGTCCGGACCACATCTCGATCGGGCACCCGGTGCGGGGCCTCGACTTCCACATCCTCGACCACGACCGGAAGCCGGTGGCGCCCGGCGAGTCGGGCGAGCTGTACATCTCCGGCGTCCAGGTGGCCCGCGGCTACCTGAACCGCGACGACCTGACGGCCGAACGGTTCCTCCCGAACCCGTTCTCCGACGACCCCGCCCACGACCGCCTGTACCGCACCGGCGACCTCACCCGCTGGAACGACGACGGCACCGTGCAGTTCCTCGGCCGCACCGACAGCCAGGTCAAGCTGCGCGGATTCCGGGTCGAGCTGGACGAGATCAAGGTGTCCATCGAGTCCCACGACTGGGTGAAGCGGGCCGCCGTCCTGGTCCGCAACGACCAGCGCACCGGCGCCAACCTCATCGCGTTCATCGAACTCGACCCCAACCAGGCCTCGCTGATGGACCAGGGCAACCACGGCGCCCACCACCAGTCGAAGAAGAGCAAGGTGCAGCTCAAGGCGCAGCTCGCCGGCCTCGGCGTGCGCGAGGTGCCCGGCCTGCCGGCCGTGGCGCTGGAGGGCCGCCAGGAGACGCCCGAGCAGCGGCGCACCGCGTTCGCCCGCAAGACGTACCGCTTCTACGAGGGCGGCGAGGTCACCAGGGACGACGTCCTGGACCTGCTCGCCCGCCCGGTCGGCGCGGCGGCGTCCGCGCCCCGCACGCCGGACACCCTCACGCCGGCCGAACTCGGCGCGCTGCTGCGCAACTTCGGCCGGTTCACCAGCACCGAGCGGCTGCTGCCCAAGTACGGCTACGCCTCCCCGGGTTCGCTGTACGCCACCCAGCTCTACCTGGAGCTGTCGGGCGTCGCGGGCCTCGAACCGGGCTACTACTACTTCCACCCGGTCGACCACAGCCTCGTGCTCATCGCCCCGGCCCCCGCCGGGCGGCCGCGGCTGAAGGCCCACTTCGTCGGGAGCCGGTCGGCCATCGAGGCGGTCTACCTCAACAACGTGCAGGAGGTCCTGCAGTTCGAGGCCGGTCACATGGTCGGCCTGTTCGACCACGTGCTGCCCGGCTACGGCCTGCGGATCACCGCCCGGGCCGGCGAGCCCGCCGTCAAGGACCTCCTGGGCTGCCCCGGCGAGGACTACTACCTGGCCACCTACGAGGTGGAGAGCGCCGCGGCCCCGGCCGTCGCCGACCCGGTCGAGCTCTACGTGCAGGCCCACCCCGGCCGGATCGCCGACCTGCCCGCGGGCCAGTACCGCTACGCGGACGGCGAGCTGGTCAAGGTGTCCGACGAGCTGGTGCGCAAGCAGCACGTCATCGCGATCAACCAGGAGGTGTACCAGCGCGCCGCCTTCGGGGTCAGCATCCTCGGCCGCGCGGACGAGCCCTGGCAGCGCTACACCGACCTCGGCCGCGAGCTGCAGCGCCTGCAGATGAACGACGTCGGCCTCGGCCTCATGTCCTCCGGCTACAGCTCGGAGACCGGCAACCCGCTGTCGGCCGCCCGCCGCATCGCGGAGATCGTCGGGCTCGGCGCGGAGACCGCCTCCTACTTCGCCGTCGGCGGCCGCATCAGCGAGGAGCAGCGGCTCGGCGAGGGCATGAAGGAGGACTCGGTCCACATGCGCGGGCCGGCCGAGATCGTCAAGGACAACCTCGCCGACGCGATGCCGCCGTACATGGTGCCGAACCGGGTCACCGTGCTGAACGCCTTCCCGCTCACCCCGAACGGCAAGGTCGACCACCAGGCGCTGCGCGAGCTGGACAAGGCGGCGGTGGACGACACCGATACGCCGGTGGTGCTGCCGCGCACGCCCACCGAGGAGGCGATCGCGGCGCTGTGGCGGACGGTGCTGAAGCAGGAGCGGGTCTCGATCCGCGACGACTTCTTCGGCTCCGGCGGGCACTCGCTGACCGCGGTCAACCTGATCAGCCGGATCAACAAGGAGCTCGGCGCGGGGCTGCCGCTGCAGGTGCTGTTCGAGGCGCCGACCATCGCCGAGCTGGCCCGGCGGGTGGACCGCGAGCCGTCGACGGCGTCGTCGCGCCTGGTGCGGCTGCGCGCCGGGGAGGAGGGCCGCCGCCCGGTGTTCTGCTGGCCCGGGCTCGGCGGCTACCCGATGAGCCTGCGCCTGCTGGCGAGCCGGCTCGGCCTGACGTCGCCGTTCCTCGGCGTGCAGGCCCACGGCATCAACGCCGGCGAGACCGCGTACCCGACGTTCGACGAGATGGTCGCCCGGGACATCGAGCTGATCCGCGAGGTCCAGCCGCAGGGCCCGTACACGCTGTGGGGCTACTCCTTCGGTGCCCGGGTCGCCTTCGAGGTGGCCTACCAGCTGGAGCGCGCCGGCGAACAGGTCGACGAGGTGATCCTCCTGGCGCCGGGCAAGCCCCCGGTGGAGGCGCACCTGGAGGCGCCCGCCGACGCGGCGGCCAGCTTCACCGACCCGACGTTCGTCGCGATCCTCTACTCCGTCTTCTCCGGGAACCTGGAGCAGTCGGCGGTGGAGGAGTGCATCGCGGCGACGCGCGACGGGGCGAGCTTCGTCGACTTCGTCTGCGGCCGCTTCGAGCACCTGGAGCGCGACCTGGTGCGTCGGATCACCGACGTGGTGTGGCGGACCTTCCTGTTCGAGTACGCCCCCGAGGAGCTGGCCGAGCGCACCGTCTCGGCGCCGGTCACGGTGTTCCGGGCGGACGCGGACCAGCCCTCGTTCATCGACTCGGGCTACGCGCTGACCGCGCAGGCCCCCACGATCACCCAGCTGAAGGCCGACCACTACGGCCTGATCCGCTCCGGCGGAATCGACGAACTCACCTCCGCCATCAAGTCCGCACGGCTCATGAGGAAGGTCACCGGCGTGCCCCACGTCAACATCAAGCACTTCCCGAACGATCTCGACCCGCAGCAGATCTCCGACCTGGTCGAGGCGATCACCAGCGCCGTGAAGACCGCGTTCTCGGTCGACGAGGGCGCCGTGTCGATCGCCCTGGAGCCGGTCGAGCAGGAGGCCTGGAACGAGCGGGTCTACCTGCCGGAGATCGTCGAGGGCACCGGAACGCTGGTCAAGGTCCCGAACTACTGAGCCCGTCGACCACACCGGACGCCGGGCCCGGCCACCACACCGGTCACACCGGACACCGGGCCCGGCCATCACACCGGACACCACCTCGGACACCGAGCCCGTCCACCACACCGGGCGCCACACCGGACACCACACCGGACACCGGGCCGGGCCACCACATCCGACGGAGCAGCGGGGAGCAGGCCATGACAGACGGAGGACGGCATGCGTAGGACGATCGCCAGGGCGAAGGAGGACCTCGCCGTGATCGTCGAGCGGGACCCTTCGATCCGCACCCGGAAGGAAGCGCTCCTGCACCCGGCCCTGCCGGCGCTGTGGGCCCACCGGGCGGCGCACGTCCTCCACACCGGGGGGCACCGGCAGACGGCGCGCGTGCTGGCGTACGTGGCGCGCGCCGTGACCGGCGGCATCGAGATCCACCCGGGGGCCCGGCTGGGCCGGCGGGTGTTCATCGACCACGGTGCGGCGGTCGTGATCGGTGAGACCGCCGTGATCGGCGACGACGTGACGATCTTCCACCAGGTGACGCTCGGCGCGGTCGGGTTCTGGCGGGACTCCTGGCGCAAGCCCGGTGCCCGCCGCCACCCGGTGGTCGGCGACCGGGTGGTGATCGGCACGAACGCGATCGTGCTCGGCCCGGTCACGGTCGGGGACGACGCGCTGATCGGTGCCGGCGCCCTCGTGCTGGCCGACGTGCCGGCCGGTGCGCGGGTGATGGCCCCGGCGGCGAAGGTCTCGCAGCGGCCGCCCACCGAGGAGACCTCCCAGCTGCTGCGCACCCTGGCGACGTCCGGGTACTGGTAGCCCGCCCGAGCGCCAGGCCCGCTCCCCATCGGCCGCCCGGCCCTCCCCCTCCCCTCCCCCCATTCATCGCAAGTCAGCCCGACCGCAAGTCAGCCCGACCGCAAGTCAGCCCGACCGCCGGTCCGCGGACCGCAGGTCGGCATGCCAACGGAGGCATACGTGATCCATGTAGGTGTCCTGGAGAGCAACCTCTCCGGTTCCGGCTTCGAGGGTCTGCAGATCCTCAAGGAACTCGACTGCCGCGTGACCTTCTTCACCCGCGACCTGGACCGGTACCTCGAAGTGCCGGGCGGCCCGGCCTACTTCGACAAGTACGTCGACGAGATCGTGCACTGCGAGACGAACGTCCTCGACGAGCTGATGCCCCACGTGCGCGCGGCCTCGGCGCAGTACCCGTTCAACGCGTTCCTGACGCTGGCCGAGTACGACGTGGTCGTGGCCGCCGAGGTGGCGATCCTGCTCGGGCTGCCGACGGTGAGCGTGGACGGCGTCGCGACGGCCCGCAACAAGGCGCTGATGCGCCGCCGCTGTGCCGAACTCGGCGTGGCGATGCCCGCGTTCCGCACCGTGCGGACCCCGGAGGAGGCCGCCGCGGCCGCCGCCGAGATCGGCCTGCCGTGCGTGGTGAAGCCGGCCGACGAGACCAGCAGCGCCGACGTGAGGCTGGTGGAGACGGCGGAGCAGGCGGCCGAGCACGTGGCGCTGATCCGGTCGCGGGTCGAGAACACCCGCGGTCAGAGCCGCTACCACGAGCTGATGGTCGAGGAGTTCATCACCGGCCCCGAGGTCAGCGTCGAGGTGCTGGCCGAGGGCGACCGCTTCGTGGTGCTCGGCGTGACCGACAAGTCGGTGACCGGCCAGGGCTACTTCGTCGAGCTGGGCCACAGCTTCCCGTCGAGCCTGCCGGAGGCGACGGTCGCCGCGATCGGCGACCTCGCGGTGGAGTCCCTGCGCGCGGTCGGCTTCGACCTCGGCATGGCACACGTCGAGATCAAGGTGACCCCGTCCGGGCCGAAGCTCGTGGAGATCAACCCGCGGCCCGCCGGCGGGAAGATCACCTACCTGGTCGACCGCGCCCTCGGCATCCGTTCGCTGGAGCTGGTGTCGCGCCAGTACCTGGGCGAGCCGCTGCCGGCCGAGGTCGTGCCGGCCAAGCCGGTCGGCGGCGCCGCGATCCGCTACCTGACCGCTCCGGCCGGCCGGGTCGTGTCCGTCGGCGGCCAGGACCGCGCCGCCGCGCAGCCCGGCGTGGAGGAGGTCGTCGTCAAGCCGAAGCCCGGCGACGTCCTGCACGAGGTGCGCCGCAACGGCGACCGCGCCGGTCACGTCCTGGTGATCGCCGAGAGCGCGCAGCTCGCGGCGCGCACCGCCGAGGCCGCCGCCCGCGAGATCATCATCCGCACCGAGCCGGTCGCGGCGCGCCCGGTCGCGCGGTCGCTGGTCGACCTGATCGGCGGCACGCCGCTGCTGGAGCTGCCGCTGGACCGGATCGTGGACGGCGCCCCGGCCGGGGCGGCGGTGCTCGCGAAGCTGGAGCTGTTCAACCCGTGGTCCAGCAGCAAGGACCGCGCCGCGCTGTCGATGCTCAAGGCCGCCGAGGAGCGCGGGGAGCTGACCCCGGGCGACGGCACCGTGATCGAGGCGACGTCGGGCAACACCGGCATCTCGCTGGCCGCGCTGGCGGCGGCCCGCGGCTACCGCTGCGTCATCGTGCTGCCGGACAACGCCACCCAGGAGCGCGTGACGATGCTGCGGTCGCTGGGCGCCGAGGTGGTGCGCACCCCGCACACCGGCGGCTACCAGGCGGCGGTGGACAAGGCCCAGGAGCTGCACGAGCAGACGCCGGGCTCGTGGTTCTGCTGCCAGCACGACAACGCGGACAACGTCCGGGCGCACTACGAGTCGACCGGTCCGGAGATCTGGGCCGACACCGAGGGCCGGGTCGACGTGTTCGTGTGCGGCGTCGGCACCGGCGGCACGCTGAGCGGGACCGGCAAGTACCTGCGGGAGAAGAACCCCGCGGTGCGGATCGTGGCGGTGGAGCCGGCGGGTTCGCCGCTGCTGTCGGGCGGCGAGCCGGGCACGCACTGCATCCCCGGCTTCAACGGCGGGTTCATCGCGCCGACGACGGACCGCGAGCTCATCGACGAGGTGATCCCGGTCGCGGACGCGGACGCGCTGCGCACCACCCGTGAACTCGCCCTGCGGGCCGGCCTCATGGTCGGCGTCTCGGCCGGTGCGGTCGTGCACGCGAGCAGCGTCGTCGCGAGCCGTCCGGAGTTCCGGGGCAAGCGGATCGTCACCCTGCTGCCCGACACCGGCGAGCGCTACCTGAGCCTGCTCAACCGCGAGGCCGCGTCGACGCCCACCGCCACCGCTGCGCCCGCCGCCACCACTGCCGGGGAAGGTGCCCGTTGAGCAGCGGGACCGACGGCAGGCCGCGCCTGCTGATGGTGATGCCGTACCGCCAGTTCGTCCAGAAGGCGCAGGCCGAGGGCTACTGGGTCGGTGCGATCTGGGACGCCCGCCTGGAGTCCCCCGGTTACCTGGACGACGTGCGCGGGCTCGCGGACTTCTTCGTCCTCGCCGACTTCGAGGACCACGAGCAACTCGGCCGCACCATCCGCGAGGTGGCGAAGGAGCAGGGCGCCTCGGTGGTGTACCACATCGGCCGCGAGGAGACGATGGTCACCGCGTACGAGGTGGCCGAGGAGCTGGGGGCGGCGCTCAACCCGGCGTCGGCGGTGCGCTACCTGGCCGACAAGCACGCGATGCGCGACCTGCTGGCCGGGCGCGGCCTCTCCCCCGTGGCCTTCGAGGCCGCCCCGACCCGCCGGGAGGTGCCGGGCGCGGTCGAGCGGATCGGCCACCCGGTGGTGGTCAAGCCCTCCGCGCTCGCCGGCAGCCGCGGCGTGTTCCTGTGGCAGGGCCCGGAGGACCTGGCGGCGTGGACCGCGCTGGTCGACGAGTACGGCTACGACGGCCCGTTCCTGGTCGAGGAGTACCTGCGCGGCCCCGAGTTCAGCGTCGAGACGCTGAGCGAGGACGGCCATCACCAGGTGGTCGGCATCACCGAGAAGCTGCTCGGCCCGCCGCCGCTGTTCGTGGAGGCCGGGCACGTCCACCCGGCGCCGTTGTCCGACGGCGACCGCGCGGCGATCGAGCGGCTGACCACGGACTTCCTCACGGCCTGCGGCTACCGGTTCGGCCCGGCGCACACCGAGGTGATCCTGACCGCGCGCGGCCCGCGCATCGTGGAGTCGCAGGCCCGCCTGGGCGGCGACCGCATCCCGCGGCTCGTCCAGCTGGCCACCGGCCTGGACGTCGAGCGGGCGGTCTTCGCGAGCATGGCGGGCACGCCGACCGAGGTGCCCGCCCCGACCGCGACGGCCCTGGTCCACTTCTTCACCTTCCCGTCCGGCCGGGTCGACGAGGTCCGCGGCGTGGAGGAGGCGAAGCGGCTCGGTTTCGTCGACGAGCTGAACGTCCGCCTGCGGCCCGGGGACACCGCCCCCGAGGTCCGCGACTCCAAGAGCCGGCACGGGCACGTGGTGGTGTCCGGCGCCTCCCCCGAGGAGGCGCGGGCCCGGCTCGCCGAGGTGCTCGCCACCGTCGAGGTCGTCGTGGACGGCGTGCCGTCGCGCGCGGCCGGCCACACCGGCGTGGTCGGGGCCCCCGCGTGAGCCGCGGCCCCGGCGCGGATCGCCGCGCAGTGCCCGGTCGGTGCTCCGCCCCGGCAGCCGAGCCGCCGACCATCCCGGCAACCCACCCAGCAACCGCTCCAGCAACCGCTCCAGCAACCAGGAGGTTGGCATGACCGCCCCCGACCCGAACGCACAGGTGGTGTTCGTCGGCTACAACGCGGCGTACCTGCGCGCCATCGACGGGAAGGTCCCGAGCGGGTCCGTCGTGGTGATCGAGGAACCCGACATCATCCGCAAGCGGGAGCTGCAGGACGCGGCCTCGCGCTTCGACTGCCTGGACCGCATCGTCGCGGCCGGCTACCAGCAGTCGACCGAGGCCCTGGACCTGGCGGTCGAGCTGGCCGCCGAGCGTCCGGTCGCCGCCGTCGTGCCCGGCCTGGAGTACGCCGTCCCGGCGACGGCCGCCCTGGCCGAGAAGCTCGGGCTGCCCGGCGCCACCGAGGAGGCCGCGCAGGCGCTGCGCGACAAGGCCCGGCTGCGCGAGGTGTCCGGCGCCGGCGGCGTGCGCAACCCGCGCTGGCGGGAGGTGTTCGGGCCCGAGGACATCCTCGACTTCGCCGGGGACGGCCCGGTGGTCGTCAAGCCGGCGAACCGGCAGGCGAGCGTCGGCGTGCAGCTGCTGGACTCGGTGGACGCCGCCAGTGCGGCGGTGGCCTGGGAGCGGACCTCGTCCGCCTCGGAGTACGAGCAGGTGCCCGACCGCGAGCTGCGCTGGCGCTTCCTCGCCGAAGAGCGCCTGGAGGGGCCGGAGTTCAGCGTCGAGGCGCTGGTGCGCGACGGCGAGGTCATCTTCGAGAACGTCACCGCCAAGTCGGTGATCGAGGGGCCGCACCCGGTCGAGCTCGGCCACCTGCTGCCCGCCCCGCTCGACGACGACACGCAGGCCGCGTTCGCCACGGCGATCCGTCAGCTCGTCACGTCCACGGGCTTCCGGACCGGGATCCTGCACGCCGAGTGGATCCTCACCGAGGACGGCCCGACGCTGGTCGAGTGCGCGGGCCGCTGCCCGGGCGACTACCTGATCGACCTGGTCGACCTGGCCTACGACACGAAGATCCGGCTGACCCTGATCGACCTGCTCGCCGGCCGGCCGGTCAGCCTGCCCGACACGTCCCGGCGGACGTCGGCGATCAGGTTCCTGGCGGCCGAGCCGGGCACCGTCACGGAGATCTCCGGTCTGGAGACGGCCAGGGCGCTGCCCGGCGTGCACGACGCCGAGGTGGACGTCGTGGTCGGCCAGGAGGTCCGCCCGTGGGCGTCGTCCTGGGACCGCGCCGGGCACGTCATCGTGACCGGGCCGGACGCGGACGGCACGCTCCGGCGCGTGCTGGACGCGGACGCCGCCATTCGCATCGCAACCGACTGAGGAACGACATGTCTGTTCTGTGGCAGCGCATCCGCGGTCTGCGCGGGTCCATGCCGGGCGGCTCGGTCGGCTGGCGCCTCGCCGTCATGGCGACGATCAACGCGGTCGGCACGGGCGCCTTCCTGTCCGTGTCGGTGCCCTTCGTCACCAGGTCGGTGGGCCTGTCCGAGGGCGACCTCGGCCTCGGCCTGACCCTGTCCGCGACCATCGCCCTCGGCACGGCGATCCCGATCGGCATCCTCGCCGACCGGATCGGCCCCAAGAAGGTGCTGGTCGGGGTCAGCCTGTGGCGCAGCGCCTGCTTCGTGGTGTACCCGTTCGTGCAGAACCTCTGGGAATTCCTGGCCGTGGTCTGCGTCCTGGGGCTGGTGGACAAGGCCGCCGCGCCGATGGAGCAGGCCCTGGTGGGGCAGGTGGTGTCGAGCGACGAGCGGATCAAGATGATCGCGATCCTGCGGTCGATCCGCAACGTCGGCTTCACCGTCGGCGCCCTCGCGGGTGGGATCGGACTGTTGATCGATACCCGGGCGGGGTATACTGGGATCCTGCTGCTGAACGCCACGACGCTCGCGGTGCTCGCCCTGCTGGCCTCCCGGCTCCCGGTGCTGAACGCGCCGGCGTCGAGCCTGCGGCGGCGGTTCTCGATGAGCGTGCTGCGGGACGGGTCGTTCCTGTCGTTCACCGGGATCAACGCGGTGCTGACGATGCACATGACCCTGCTGAGCATCGGCATCCCGATGTGGATCACCGGCCACACCGGCGTGTCGTCCGCGCTGATCTCCCCGCTGGTGGCGGTCAACACCGTCCTCGCGGTCGCCCTCCAGGTGCGGGCCAGCCGCGGGACCGACACCATCGGCGGCGCGGCCAAGGCCCTGGTCCGTGCCGGGTTCTCACTCGCCATCTGCTGCCTGCTGCTGACCGCGGCGCCCGAGCTCCCGGCCATCCTGGCGATCGGCGTGCTGCTCCTGGCCATGGTCGCCCTGACCGGCGGCGAGCTGTGGCAGTCCGCCGGCGGCTGGGGCGCCTCCTACCTGCTGGCGGTGCCCGGCCAGGAGGGCGTCTACCTCTCGGTCTTCTGGCTCGGCCTGGCCGTCCAGCAGATCGCCGCACCGGTCCTGGTCAGCCTGGTCGTCACGACCGGGGCCGTCGGGTGGGTCGTGCTCGCCGCCCTGTTCGCCGCCTGCGGCCTCGCCGCGCCGGCGATCGGCCGGTGGGCGCAGGCCCAGGCGGACGCCCGGGCCCCGAAGGAAGAAGAGGCCGCCCTGGCCGAGGCCGGCTAGCCCCGCGGCGACCGACCACCGGGGCACCCGACCGACCACCGCGGCCACCGACCACCGCGGCACCTGCCCGCCGCGGCACCTGACCACCGAAACAACCGACCACCGAAAGACCCGGCCCTTCCGACGGGCCGGCCCTTGTGAAACACACTGAGGAGAGACATGTCCATCCCCCTGTATGTTCCGGCCGGTGGCGGCGAGTTCGCGAGCATCCGCGACGGCCGCAAGAAGACCTACTTCAAGCTGACCACCGAGCAGTCCAACGGGGAGTTCGGCTTCTTCGAGCACCACATGGCCCCGGAGGCCAACGGCGCCGCGCCGCACATCCACGACCAGTCCACCGAGATGTTCTACGTCGTCAAGGGTGAGATCGAGTTCACCATCGGCGACGAGAAGGTCGTCGGCGAGCCCGGTGCCTTCGCCTACGTCCCCAAGGGTGCGCCGCACGGCTTCACCAACCGGGGCAAGGAGGACGCCACCCTGCTGATCATGTTCTACCCGATCTTCAGCCGGGAGGACTACTTCCGCGGCCTGGAGCGCCTCACGGCCAACGGCCGCAACCCCAGCCTTGAGGAGCTGCAGGAGCACATGGCGAAGTACGACCAGCGGATGGTCTGATCCCCGGCAGCCGGCCGGATGACGGAACCGGGCCCGACAGCGATCCGCTGTCGGG
>NZ_JBHYWI010000078.1:18894-45878 GCF_042751525.1 Kitasatospora sp. NPDC059408 | reverse complement strand
ATGGCGTCGACGGACGGTTCGATGGGTGTGCTGCCGGCGCTGCTGGCGGAGCGTCTGGGCGTGCCGCAGGTGACGCTGCTGTCGGAGGTGTCGGTGGAGGGCGGCGTGGTGCGGGGCCGTCGTGACGGTGACGCGGCGACGGAGTTGGTCGAGGCGTCGCTGCCGGCGGTCGTGTCGGTGACGGACCAGTCGGGCGAGGCCCGGTACCCGTCGTTCAAGGGCATCATGGCGGCGAAGAAGAAGCCGGTGCAGTCGCTGGACCTGGACGACCTGGGCATCGAGGCGGACGAGGTCGGTCTGGCGGGCGCGTGGACGGCGGTCGACTCGGTGGTGGCGCGTCCGGCGCGCACCGCGGGCACGGTCGTCAAGGACGAGGGCGAGGGCGGCAAGCAGCTCGCCGCCTTCCTCGCGGACCAGAAGTTCATCTGAGCCGCGCCCCCCACACCCCGCCCCAGCGAAACACGGAGACATTGAGCAATGGCTGAGATTCTCGTTCTGGTCGACCACGCCGACGGTGTGGTCCGCAAGCCGGCCCTGGAGCTGCTGACCCTGGCCCGCCGCATCGGCGAGCCGTCGGCGGTCGTCCTCGGTGCCGGTGGTGCCGCGGCCGACATCGCCGCCAAGGCCGCCGAGTTCGGCGCCGCGAAGGTGTACGTCGCCGACGGCGCCGAGTTCGCCGACCAGCTGGTCGTCCCCAAGGTGGACGCCCTGGCCCAGATCGCCAAGACCGTGTCGCCCGCCGCGGTGCTGGTCACGTCCTCCGGCGAGGGCAAGGAGATCGCTGCCCGCGTCGCCCTGCGGATCGGCTCCGGCATCATCACCGACGCCGTCGACCTGGAGGCCGGCGACGGCGCTCCGGTCGCCACCCAGTCGGTGTTCGCCGCGTCCTTCCAGGTGAAGTCCACGGTCACCAAGGGTGCGCCGGTCATCACCGTCAAGCCGAACGCCGTCGCCCCGGAGGCCGCCCCGGCCGCCGGCGCCGTCGAGAACGTGTCGGTGGAGTTCACCGGCAACGCCGCCAAGGTCGTCTCGCGCACCCCGCGCGTGTCCACCGGCCGCCCGGAGCTGACCGAGGCCGCCATCGTGGTCTCCGGCGGCCGCGGCGTCGGTGCCGCCGAGGGCTTCGGCGTCGTCGAGGAGCTCGCCGACTCGCTCGGCGCGGCCGTCGGCGCCTCGCGCGCCGCCGTCGACGCCGGCTGGTACCCGCACACCAACCAGGTCGGCCAGACCGGCAAGCAGGTCTCGCCGCAGCTGTACATCGCGGCGGGCATCTCCGGCGCGATCCAGCACCGGGCCGGCATGCAGACCTCGAAGACCATCGTGGCCGTCAACAAGGACCCCGAGGCCCCGATCTTCGAGCTGGTCGACTACGGCGTCGTCGGCGACCTGTTCGCCGTCCTGCCGCAGCTCACCGCCGAGGTGAAGGCCCGCAAGGGCTGATCCGCCCCGCGGGGACGGAGGGCGTGGTGCCGGGTGCTCGGTGCCACGCCCTCCGGCGTTCCCGGGCCGCCCCGCTGTTCACGGGCCGCTGGTCCCGTCCTGCTGTTCCCGGGTCGCTGGTCCCGGGCTGCTGGTCCCGTCCCGTTGGTCCCGTCCCGCTGTTCCCGGGCGTTCGCGGCGGGCCCGTAGAGTCGGCGCGACACCTGTGGAGAGGCGAGGACGGACGCATGGCACTGCTGACGGCACTTCAGGGCGGCTTCGGGGACTCCGCCGACGCGCTGCGGATCGACGGGCGCGCGTTCTCGCGGGAGGACCTGCTGGGCGCGGCGACCGCCGTGGCCGACCGGGTCGCCGGTGCCCCCGCGCTCGCGGTGCTGGCGCGGCCGAGCGTCGAGACCGTCACCGCCGTGGTCGGCGGCCTGTTGGCGGGCGTGCCCGTGGTGCCGCTGCCGCCCGACTCCGGGCCGAAGGAGCGCGAGCACATCCTGCGCGACTCGGGGGCCGCGCTGCTGGCGCACGCCATCGGGGACAGCGCGGTCGAGGACATCGCGGTGGGCGCCGCGGCGGCGGGCGCGGCGGCGGCGGGCGTGTCGGGCGGCGTCGAGGCGCTGCCGGTCGATCCGGCGGCGCGTTCCGCGACGACGTACGCCGAGCCGGCCGGGGATGCCGCCGGGTTCGTCCTCTACACCTCCGGCACCACGGGCGCGCCGAAGGGCGCGGTGATCCGCCGCGAGGCCGTCGCCGCCGACCTGGACGCGCTCGCCGCCGCCTGGCAGTGGACCGCCGGGGACACGCTCGTCCACGGCCTGCCGCTCTTCCACGTCCACGGCCTGGTGCTCGGCGTGCTCGGCGCCCTGCGCACCGGCAGCCGCCTCGTCCACACCGGCCGGCCCACTCCCGCCGGGTACGCGGCCGCCGGTGGCAGCCTGTACTTCGGCGTGCCGACCGTCTGGTCCCGGCTGGCGGCGGACCCGGAGGCCGCGTCCGCCCTCGCCGGCGCCCGGCTGCTGGTCTCGGGCAGTGCGCCGCTGCCCGTCCCGGTGTTCGAGAGGCTCGCGGAGCTGACCGGCCACGCCCCCATCGAGCGCTACGGGATGACGGAGTCGCTGATCACCGTCAGCACCCGGGCCGACGGCGAGCGCCGGCCCGGCAGCGTCGGCCTGCCGCTGGACGGCGTCCGCACCCGGCTGGTCGGCGAGGACGGCGCGCCCGTGCCGTCCGACGGGGAGACCGTCGGCGAGCTGCAGGTCGCCGGGCCGACCCTCTTCTCCGGCTACCTCAACCGGCCGGACGCCGACGCCGAGGCGTGGACCGCGGACGGCTGGTTCCGCACCGGCGACGTCGCGGTGATCGGCCCGGACGGCTTCCACCGGATCGTCGGCCGCGCCTCGGTGGACCTGATCAAGAGCGGTGGCTACCGGATCGGCGCCGGCGAGGTGGAGGCCGCGCTGCGCGACCACCCGGCCGTCGCCGACGCGGCGGTGGTCGGCGCGCCGGACGAGGACCTCGGGCAGGCCGTCGTCGCGTACGTCATCGCGGACGGTCCGGTGACGGGGGACCAGCTGACGGCGTTCGTGGCCGAGCGGCTGTCCGTGCACAAGCGGCCGCGGCGGGTCGTCCTGGTGCCCGAACTCCCAAGGAACGCCATGGGAAAGGTGCTCAAGAAGCAGCTGCTGGCGGAGTCCGGCGAGCGGTGATGAGGGGGCGTCGGGAACCGCTCCGGTGACGGGGGCTCACCCTGATGCCCCGTTCGGTGCTCACCCTTCGTGACCCTTCCTTTGGCTCACTCCACTGCGCGCCGGGTGCGGACGCGTGCCTAACGTGACACGCGACAGGACCGAATCGTCCGGTCCGTCCCCTTTGGGGTCGGTTCGACGGCTCGGACCACTCCGCGTTTCCGCAGCAGTGAAGGAAGTCAGCAGGATGACCACCGTCAACACCGGCGCACCGGATGCCTCCGACGAGCCGACCCGGCAGCACGCCACCACCCCCACCGCCGACCGCAGGGCCGCGGCCCGTCCCTCCCGGGCCGGGCGGGTGCGCCGCGGGATAGGCATGGTGGCCGTGATCGTCGCCGGCGCGGGTGTGATCGGCCTCGGCACCGGCGTGACCCCCGCGTCCGCCGAGTCGGCGCCGGCCCACGCCGGCTGGGACGGGTCGCGGTACTGGTTCAAGAACAGCAAGGGCGAGTGGCGCTGGACGACGCACTACAGCGTCTACAAGGCGCGCACCGGGGGCGGCTCGACGGCCAAGACGTCGTCCCCGACTTCCGGCGCGAAGTCCAACGGGGGGATCAAGCAGGGCTGGGACGGGTCGCGGTACTGGTTCAAGAACAGCAAGGGCGAGTGGCGCTGGACCACCCACTACGACATCTACCTCAACCGCACGGGAGGAGGGGGCTCGTCCTCGTCGTCCTCCTCCAGCGCGGCGCCGCCCGCGGCGGACCGGAACGTCGAGACGGCGATCCAGTTCGCGCTCGCGCAGCTCGGCAAGCCCTTCGAGATCGCGGGCAACGGGCCGGACGGCTACGACTGCTCCGGCCTGGTGCAGCAGGCGTTCCGGCGCGGCGGCATCGACCTGCCGCGGGTGGCCAACGACCAGTACGAGGCGACCACGCCGATCAACGCGGGCCAGCTGCGCCGCGGCGACCTGCTGTTCTGGTCGCCCGACGGCACGAGGCGGGGCATCCAGCACGTGGCGATCTACCTGGGCAACAACCAGTACGTCGAGGCGGCCCGGCCGGGGACCAACATCCGGATCTCGGGCATCAGCAGCGGCTACTACCCGGCCTACATGGGGCGTCCGTAGCCGCGTGAGCGGAGGGCGTTCGGACCTGTTCGGGCCCGAACGCCCTTTCCGTGTAAGGACATTGACCTCGGGAGGTGCCGGGTGAGAAGTCCGTCGGGCGGGGGAGGGCCCCGCGGGCGCCGGTGGTGTCGACCACGGTGACGGCTCGGCTCGGTGGCGGTGCGGGTCGGCGGCAGGTGTCGGGGGATCCGGTGCGAGGGCGGGGACGTGGAGGGCGTACGGTCGTGCGCGGGGGTGGTGCGCGTGGGGCGTGTGCCATTGTGTGAGCGCCGTTGTATCGGCGCGCGAGCCGGCTTGATGGGGCGCGGCGGGGGCGGGCCGTAGGCGTGCGAAGCGCGCACGGAGGCCTGCGCGAACGGTCGGCGCCGTCCGCCGCCCGGGCTCCTGGCCTGGGCACATGCCGCTGTCACGGGGCAGGCCGGGGCGGCGCAGTGGAGGGCGCGGGAAGGTATGGGGAGCCGCGCGGCGGGGGTACCACCACGGGTGGCGCTGGTTCGACGACGGGGGCGCCGCCCGGTGCGAACGGCATCGGGGGAAGTCGAGGGGCAGGGGACGTTGTGATCGTCTGGGTCAATGGCACGTTCGGGGCGGGCAAGACCAGCGCCTGCCGCGAGTTGGTGGAACTGCTTCCCGGGAGCACGCTGTTCGACCCCGAGCTGGTGGGGGCCGGGCTGCGGGGGATGCTCCCGGCCGACCGGCTGTCGGCGGTGTCGGACTTCCAGGACCTGCCGGCCTGGCGCCGGCTCGTCCCCGAGGTGGCGGCCGCGCTGCTCGGCGAGGTGCCGGGCCCCCTGGTGGTCCCGATGACCCTGCTCAGAGAGGACTACCGGGACGAGATCTTCGGCGACCTGGCCTCGCACGGCATCGCGGTGCACCACGTCGTCCTGGATCCCGAAGAAACGATCCTGCGCGAGCGCATCGAGCAGCGCGACGCGTGCCCGGGCGACCCCGAGGCCAGTGACCGGGTCCGCCGGTGGGGCCTGGAGCACCTGCCGCGCTACCGCGCCGCCCGGCGCTGGCTGCTGCGCGACGCCCGCGCGCTCGACACCGGCGGGCTCACGCCGCGCGAGACCGCCGAACGGATCGCCGACCTCGTCCGCGACGGCGCCGCCCGCTGCCCGATCGTCCAGACGCCCGACCCGACCGAGGACACCGTCGCCTCCGCCGTCCTGTTCTTCGACGAGCAGGACCGCGTGCTCCTCGTCGATCCGGTCTACAAGCCCGACTGGGACTTCCCGGGCGGCGTCGTCGAACGCGGCGAGGCCCCCACCGACGCCGCCCTGCGCGAGACCGCCGAGGAACTCGGCCTGCGGCTCGACCCGGCCGCCCTGCGGCTGCTCGCCGTCGACTGGGAGCCGCGCACCGGGCCGCGCCGCGGCGGCCTGCGGCTCATGTACGACGGCGGGCTGCTGGACGCCACCGCCCGGCAGGGGCTCCTGCTCCAGCGGGAGGAGCTGCGGAACTGCCGCTTCGTCACGCTGGACGAGGCCGCCGACCTGCTGCCGCCGAGTCGGTACCGGCGGCTGGCCGCGACCCTGGACGCCCGGCGCAGCGGGGAGCTGCGGTACCTGGAGGCGGGGCGGCGCGTCGCGGCGGGGCTGGCCAGGGCGGCGGACGCGGCGTAGGCGGGCGAGGGGCCCGGTGCGAGGGCCCGGTGCGAGGGGCGCGGGGCGAGGGGGGCGGAGCAGTGGGGCGCGGGGCGGCGGAGTGCCCCGGAACGGCGGAGCGCCTCCAAACGGTAGGGCGTGGGTGGTCGGCGGGCCGGGGCGGGAGCGGGCAGGATGGGCGCATGCCGTTCACGTTCAGCCACCCCGCCGCCGTCCTGCCCCTGCTGCGCGCCGCCGGGGAGCGCGGGCCGCTCGTGGCGTCGGCGCTGGTCGCCGGGTCGATGGCGCCCGACGTGCCGTTCTTCGCCGAGTCCCTGCTGCCCGGGGTGTACGGGCACGGCGGGTTGACGCACCGGTGGTGGGCGGTGCCGACGCTGGACGTGGCGGTCGCGGGCGCGCTGGTGGCGGGCTGGCACGGGCTTCTGCGGGGGCCGCTCGTGGCGCTGCTGCCCGAGCGGTGGGCGGGAGCGGCGGAGGCGCTGACGGTTCCGCGCGGTGGCGTGATGGCGGTGGCGCGCCGTGGCGGCCCGGAGGCGGCGGCACGAGCGGGGTGGTTCGCGGTGTCGGCGGCGGTCGGCGCGGCCACGCACGTGGGGTGGGACGCCTTCACCCACGAGGGGCGGTTGGGGGTGCGGCTGCTGCCGCTGCTCGACCGGGAGGTGGCCGGTGTGCCGCTCTACTCGGCTCTGCAGTACGGGAGTTCGGCCCTCGCGCTCGCGGCCGTGGGCGGCTGGGCGGTGCGCGCGGCGCGGGCCGTCGAGCCGGTGCGGCCCGCCGTCGTGCTCTCGCCGACGGGCCGGAGGGCCGCCGTCGTGGCGCTGGGCCTGGCGACGGCGGCCGGGGTGGCGCACCGGATCAGCCCGCTGCGCCGCGGCCTGATCCCGGAGTTCTGCTTCGGCGCCGGGGCCGGGCTCGCGGTGGGTGCGGCCGGTTACGCGGCGGCCGTCGCGGCCGTGGTGGCGGCCAGGGGCCGGCGACTGGGAGCAGCCGCCGGCCGGGCGGCGGGCGCGGTGCCCGGTGCGTCTCCGGGGGCGCCGGGCGGCGCGCTGGGCGGCGCATCGTCCGGTGGGTCGTCCGGTGGGTCGTCCGGTGGGTCCTCGGGGCGGCGCGTGCCCGCCGCGGGGGCGGGCACAACCTCCGTCAGGCGGAGCGCAGCTCGGCGTAGTGACGCAGGAACAGGGCCTCGCTGAGGGCCATCAGCTCCAGCTCCTTCGGGTCCACGCTCTCGTTGACCGCGTGGATCTGGGTGGTCGGCTCCTCCACGCCGATCAGCACGATCTCGGCCTGCGGGTACAGCGTGCGCAGCGTGTCGCAGAGCGGGATCGAACCGCCCTCGCCGGAGACGACCATCGGGGTGCCGAAGGCCTCGGCCATGGCCTTGCCCATCGCCTCGTAGGCCGGGCCGGTGGTGTCGGCGCTGAACGCCGCGCCGTTGCCCTGGCGCTCGACCGTCAGGTGCGCGCCGAGCGGCACGTGCGCCTCCAGGTGGGCGACCAGCAGGTCCTGGGCGGCGGCCGAGTCGGTGCCCGGCGGCACCCGCAGGCTCACGAGCGCCTTGGCGGTGGCCTGCACGGACGAGGTCGCGCCGATCACCGGCGGGGCGTCGATGCCGAGGACGGTGACGGACGGGCGGGCCCAGAGCCGGTCGGCGACGGAGCCGGTACCGGTGAGGGCGACGCCGTCCAGCACCTTGGCGTCGGCGCGGAACTGCTCCTCCGGGTACTGCACGCCCTCCCAGGTCTGGCCGGTGGCCAGCCCGGCGACGGCGACGTCGCCGTTCTCGTCGTGCAGCGAGGCGAGCACCTTCACGAGGGACTGCAGCGCGTCCGGGGCGGCGCCGCCGAAGGCGCCGGAGTGCAGGTTGCCGGCGAGGGTGGTGAGGGAGACCTCGACGACCGTCATGCCGCGCAGCGACGCGGTGACGGTGGGCAGGCCGGGGGCGAAGTTGCCGGTGTCGCCGATGACGATGACGTCGGCGGTGAGGAGCTCCGGGTGCGCCTCGGCGTACTGCTGGAGGCCGCCGGTGCCCTGCTCCTCCGAGCCCTCGACGATGATCTTCAGGCCGACCGGGTACGCGTCCCCGTACACCTGGCGCAGGGCGCGCAGGGCGGTCAGGTGCATCAGGATGTTGCCCTTGCAGTCGGCCGCGCCGCGGCCGTACCAGCGGCCGTCACGCTCGGTCAGTTCGAAGGCGGGGCTCAGCCAGGCGTCCTCGTCGAGCGGCGGCTGGACGTCGTAGTGCGAGTACAGCAGGACCGTCGGCGCGCCCTCGGGGCCGGGGAGCTCGGCGTAGACGGACTGGGTGCCGTCCGGGGTGTCGATCAGCTGCACGTTGGTCAGGCCCTCGGCGGCGAACGCCTCGGCGGTCCAGCGCGCGGCCTTCTCGCACTCCTCGACCGGGAACTGGCGCGGGTCGGCGACCGACGGGAAGGCGACCAGCTCGGCGAGGTCGGTGCGGGCGCGGTCCATCAGGGACCGGACGGCGTCGGCCAGGGGCTGTGACATCGGGGCTGCTCCGGGGACGGGGCCGCCCGAGGGATGGTCCGGGCGGGTACGGGCGGTTGGGGTACCGCCGATCATAGGCGGAGCGGCGGGCGGGGGTGGGCGGGTGAGGGTGCGGTGCGGGTGCGGCGGTGTGGTGCGCCGGTGTGGTGCGGGGTGGTCGCCGTGGTGTGGTGCGGCTCGGCAGGGAGCGGTGCGGACGCATAGGATTGCTCGACGTGACTGACTCCGGAAGCTCCGATTCCCGCAGCCCGCTCGACGCCGAGGCGTCCGAACTGCCGACGGCGTCCGAGGCGTCGGAAGCGTCCGAGGCGCCCGAGAGACTCGTCCGGCCTTCCGACGGTCCGTCGGATCCGGGGCCCGACACGCTCGACTCGGGTGACGCAGCCGACGTGGTCGACTCGCGTGACGCAGCCGACGCGCTCGACGCGGTCGACGGCGTCTGGGACGTCGTGGTGGTCGGCGCCGGACCGGCCGGGGCCTCGGCCGCGCACGCCGCCGCCGTCCAGGGCCGCCGGGTGCTGCTGCTCGACAAGGTCGAGCACCCCCGCTACAAGACCTGCGGCGGCGGGATCATCGGCCCCTCCCGGGACAGCCTGCCGCCGGACTTCCGGCTGCCGCTCCAGGACCGCGTGCACGCCGTCACCTTCGCCTACCGGGGGCAGTACACCCGGACGCAGCGTTCGAAGCGGATGCTGTTCGGCCTGGTCAACCGCGACGAGTTCGACCTGCGCCTGGTGCAGGCGGCCAAGCAGGCGGGCGCCGTGCTGGTCACCGGTGTGACCGTCACCGGCGTCGAACAGCGCGGCGGGGACCACCGCACGGCGCTGGTGACGGCCGCCGACGGGCGCCGGTTCGAGGCGCGCGCGGTGGTCGGCGCGGACGGCAGCGCCAGCCGGATCGGCCGGCACGTGGGGGTCACCTTCGACCAGATCGACCTGGGCCTGGAGGCGGAGATCCCGGTGCCGCCGCAGGTCGCCGCCGACTGGGCGGGCCGGATCCACCTCGACTGGGGCCCGCTGCCCGGCAGTTACGGCTGGGTCTTCCCGAAGACCGAGTCGAGCAGCCTGACCGTCGGCGTCATCTCGGCGCGCGGCGACGGGGAGGGGACGAAGCAGTACCTCGCCGACTACGTCCGACGGCTGGGCCTGTCCGGCTTCACGCCGAGCGTCGAGTCCGGCCACCTGACCCGCTGCCGGGCCGAGGACTCGCCGCTCTCGCGCGGCCGGGTGCTGGTCGCCGGGGACGCGGCCGGCCTGCTGGAGCCGTGGACCCGCGAGGGCATCTCGTACGCGCTGCGCTCGGGCCGGCTGGCCGGCGAGTGGGCCGTGAAGGTCGCCGAGGCGGGCGACGCGGCCGGGGTGCGGCGCGAGGCGCTCAACTACGCGTTCGCCATCAAGGCGGGCCTGGGCGTGGAGATGCGGGCGGGCAAGCAGCTGCTGGCGGCCTTCGAGCGCCGGCCGTACCTGTTCCACGCCGCGGTCTGCCTGGTGCCGGCCGCCTGGCGCGCCTTCGCCCGCACGACCCAGGGGCACACGACCTTCGCCCAGGTGCTGCGCCAGTACCGCGCGGCGCGCAGGCTGTCGGCGCTCGCCTCGCGGTAGCGCGGCGGTTCGATGGCGCGGCGGTTCGGTGGCACGGTTCCGCAGGACGGATGGACCGGAGGGCCGGCGTTCCCGAGAGGGAGTCGCGTCGGCCCTCAGGTCCGTTCCGGCGGCCAGGGGAGTGCGTCGCGTTCGAGGGTGCGGGCGATCCTGGCGCGCAGCCGCGCGGCCGACGGCTCCTCGTCCACGGAGCGGAGGAGGGTTTCGACCAGGGCGCGGGATCGCTCTACCTGGTCGGCGAGTTCACGGTTCTGCCGTTGAACGGCGATGAGCTCGTCCATCAGGGCGATCACGCGTTCCTGGGCCGCGATCAGCTGCTGTTGGACGGTCGCGAGGGCCTCGCCCGGTTCGGGCGCCGTGATGTTGATGCCGCCGTGGACCGTGCCGGAGATGACAACGCCGCCACCACTGCTGAACTGGCCCTCGGAGGGCGGATCCTGCTCGGCAGGAAGGCGCGTCGCGATGGCGATAGGCGGATCCTGTTCGGCCGGGAGGCGGGTCAGGGTAGCGCTGTGCGCAGCCCGCTCCCAGAGCTGTCGCGCGCCTGCGCGCCGGCGTGCGCGGAGCTCGGACTCGGGCACGGTCGTCGCCCTGAGGAGGTCGACGACGAAGTCCCAGTCACTCGCCAGATTGGTACCAGCGAGCCGACGGGCGATCGTCGCCCGGCCGTGCGGCAGGCGCTGCGCGAGTTCGCTGATCGAGAGGCCGGCCTTGTCGACCCATGACCGCAGCTCCATTGCCAGCGCCCTGACTTCGGGCGACTCGCCCCGGATCGGGCCCCACGGGCGGCCGCGCCGTGTGACGTCCTGCGTTTCCTCGGCCATGGCCCGCCGTTCCCCCGATCCGTTCGCCGTCCTGTCTCGCGGTGTCTCGCCGTCTCGCATTGTCTCGTGATGGTCGAGCGACAATGTGCTGGGCGTGGTGCGCCGATGGCGGACCGCGTATCGTGGCTGGTTGAGCAACACGAACCCGCCCCGAGGGTCCAATCTGCAGGGCGGGGCCGTGGTCATCTCACCGCTCGAGGGGGTCGGTGCCGGACGGCAGTTCGGTATCGATCCCCTTGACGCGCACGTACAGCTTCAGGAGATCGACCGCGATCCGGACCGTGAACCTTCCGGCGGGCGACTGCAGCCACGTTCCCGTGGCCTCGTACGCCCGACGCAGGTGCATCCCCGCCGTGCGGGCCTTGCCACGCAGGCCGCCGGGCGGCGACGAGCGCTCTTCCATGGTCCCTCCCCGGGAGGTTCGGCTCCGGGAGACCCGGGGCCGCGAGCCCGACCCTGTGCCGGGCCCGGTCAGGGTGGGGAGGGGTGACGCCGTCTCAGCGTAGCGTGCCGCGCCCGTCTTGTCTCTCGGGTGTCGTGAGACGTGCGTCATCTGATGGTGACTCAACTCGTTTGATTTGTGCCGGACATGGAAGTGCCGGGGCCTGGCGAGGCGGTTCCCTCGCGGCCCCGGCAGGTGCCGGTCCGGCTACTGGAGGCCGGTGTCGATCGCGGACATCAGGGTGCCGGTCGGGGTGTCGCCGGACATCTCCCAGATCATGCCGCCCAGGAGGTTCTTGGACTTGAGGTAGGCCGTCTTCCCGGCGATCGACCAGGCGTCGTCGAACGTCCACCACTGGCCGCCGGCGCCCGTGTAGCCGTAGGTCGCGACGGCCTGCGGGTCGTGGTGGACGGTCAGGTCCGGGACGCTGGTGATGAGGTTGCCGTACCCGCGAGTGCCGGCCTCCTCCGCGAACTGGCCCGGCGCCGCCCCGGTCGCGGACTGCCAGGTGCCGGACGCGCCGCCGTCGGCCACGCCCTGCCAGCCGCGGCCGTAGAACGGGAAGCCGATGGTGAGCTTGCGCGGGTTGACGCCGGCCCCGAGGTAGGCCTGGACCGCCGCGTCCACGCTGAAGTGGAACGGATACGGGTCCTTGGGGTCGGCGTTGAGGTTGGCCTGGTGGCCGGTGCGGTTGGGCTCCCACGAGTTGTCGCTGCCGGAGCCGTGGAAGTCGTAGCCCTGGACGTTGGCGATGTCGAGGGAGTCGAAGATCTTCGTGAGGTCCCAGCCCGCGCCGATCTTCGCCGGGTCGGCCGGGGTGAAGGCGGTGAGCAGCCGGTGCGGGCCGCCCAGCGCGTCGAGCTGCTTGCGGAACTCGGCCAGCAGCAGGGTCAGGTTCGTCTTGTCGTCGGCGCTCCAGTGGTTGCCCGCGTGGCCGTCGCCGGAGCCGGGCCACTCCCAGTCGAGGTCGATGCCGTCGAAGATCCCGGCCGCCGTGCCGGGGCCGCCCGCGCCGTTGTAGGCGGGCAGGTTGCCCTTGATCCACACGTCGATGCAGGACCGGACGAACTTCTGCCGGGAGGCGTCGCTCGCGGCGACGTCCGAGAAGAACGTGGAGTACGTCCAGTCGCCGAGCGAGACGACCACCTTCAGGTTCGGGTACTTGGCCTTGAGCTTCTTCAACTGGTTGAAGTTGCCGCGGAGTTTGCCCCAGCCGTCGTCGGCGACGCCGTCCACCGACTGGTCGGCGCTCATCGGGCGGGCGTAGTCGGCGTCGGCGTCGCCCGCGCCCGTCCCCTGGCCGGGGTCCTGGGGGTTGGACGTGGTGCCCTTGGTGACGCCGGCGAGGCAGGTCAGGTTGGTCGGATCGATGTTCTCGAAGGCGTAGTTGACGACGTCGAGCTTGGCTGCGCTGCCGGAGGTGTCGAGGTTCTTGACGAAGTACTGGCGGCCGTAGATGCCCCACTGGACGAAGTAGCCGACGCGGGCGTACTTCCCGGCACCGACCAGGTCGGAGGTGGTGACGGCGAGCGGTGCGGACGCGGGCGAGGAGACGTCGCCCGGATTGCGGGCCTTGACGGTGAACGTGTAGGCGGTGGACGGGGAGAGGCCGCCGACGGTGGCCGTGAGCGTGCTCCCACCGACCGTCACCGCGAGGGCGCCCCCCTGGTAGACGTCGTACGCGGCGACGCGGACGCTGTCGGTCGAGGCGTTCCAGGCGAGCGTGACGTCGGACGAACTCACCGCGGTGGAGCGGAGGTTGGCCGGTGTCGTGGGCGGATTCGGGTCGGTCGACGGGTCGAAGGTGGCGGCGGTGACGGGCGCGCTCGGCCCGCTCGTGTTGCCGCGGGTGTCCTTGGCGCGGACGGTGAGCGTGTACGTGGTGGCCGGGGTGAGGCCCGTGACCACGGCACTGGTGGTGGTGCCGGAGCCGACGACGGTGGCGCCGTTCAGCACGTCGTACGAGGCGACCGGGAAGTCCCCGGCGGTCGCGGCCGGCCAGCCGAGCGTGAGCGTGTGCGCCGTCGACTCGGTGACCGACGGCGTACCGGGCGCGGACGGCGGGACATCGGCGCTGCCGTCGCACTTGTCGCCGTTGACACGGCAGTTGAGGGGCGTGGCGACAGGGCCGCTGCCCACGAACCAGAAGCTGTACGGCTCGGTGGTGCCGTGCGCGGGGACGCTCGCGTTGTAGAACGCGTTGGTGGCCGTGACGTGCCGGCCGTTCACGGTGGCCGTGCCGTTGTAGGTGTTGCCGATGGTGACACCGGCCGGGAGGTCGAACTCCAGCGTCCAGCCGGTGACGGCGGCCGCGTTGTCGTTGTGGACGACGTACGTGCCCTGCCACCACGAGCCGTTGTCGGCGGTGGTGAAGACGGCGGTCAGCCTGCCCGTGGCCTGGGCCGGGGTGGCCAGCGCGGTGAGCGCGGCCAGGGGGAGGAGCAGGACGGAGAGCAGCGCGAGCAGCCTGCTGCGCACGCGTGGGCGCCCCGCCCGGGATCGAGCGGACATGGTTCTCCCTGTGTCTGTGGGGGTTGGACAGGGTGGAGTAGAACCGGTGCTGGTGATCCGTGTGCGATCGGTGCCCGCGCCGTGGGGGCGGGGCATGGGCACTGTAGGAGGACTGGACCAATGCGTCAACAGGTCTGAACCACTGGGGAGTTGCTTGGTGGACGGCGCCGCGGGTGGGGGCGGGCGGGTGGGGGTGGACCTCGCCATGGTTCCCGCCGTCCGGTGGGCGCGGGCGGCGGGAACCAGGGGTGTGTCGGGGGCTTGCTGTCGGGAACCCAGGGGTGTGTCGGGGCTTGGTGGCGGCCTACTCCTGGACGAGGGCGAACGCCTCGATCTCGATCAGCACCTCGGGCAGGAACAGCGCCGCGACCTGCACCGCGGAGCTGGCCGGCGGGTTGGCGGTGTTCACGTGCTCGTCGCGGGCCTCGCGGATGGCGGGCAGGTAGGCGATGTCGGTGACGAAGATGGTGAACTTCACGACGTCGTCGAAGCCGGCGCCGGCCGCGGCCAGGCAGCGGCGCAGGTTCTCGAACACCTGGCGCGCCTGCGCCTTCGGGTCGCCCACGCCGACGAGGTTGCGGTGCTCGTCGAAGGCCACCTGGCCGGAGACCTGGACCAGGCGGCCGGTGCCGGTGACGACCTGGGTGTAGCCGGCGCCGGGGGCGACGCCGGGCGGCTCGGTGATGTGGGTGAGGTGCTGGTTGGTGGTCATGCGGGCCATCGTGGCGCATGGCGGGACGCTGCCGCACCCGTCTTTCGCCTTTCCTCGGAGGAGCGTGACGTATGGGCGGGCGGGGCGGCTGCGGGACGCGCGACCCGCCAGGGATCAGCGCACGATCTCGGGCAGGTCGCGCAGGAACGGGCGGTCGGCGGCGGGGAGTTGCGCGAGCGGTCCGGCGGCGCGCAGCACGACGTCCAGGACGCCCTCCGGGTCGGCGGCGTAACCACCGCTGGCCCAGGCCGCGTTGGCCTCGACCACGGCCCAACCTCCGTCCGTCGGGCCGACGTCCACCACGGCGGCGCTGGGCAGACCGGGCCCGTCGGCGGCGAGGACGTCGGCGGCGAACGCGAGGACCTCGCCCGCGTCCGCGCCGAGCGGCGCGACGCTCAGCTCCCCGTCCACCGCGTACCGGGAGGCGGCCCGGACGGTGCCGTCCAGGACGAACAGCCGGTACTCGCGCCGGAACCGCACCACCTCGCTCACCTGCACCGGCGTGTCGCCGTCCAGCACCTCGGGCCCGGGCAGCGCGGCACCGTCCTCGTAGACGCGGGCGGCGAACACCTTGTCCGCCGGCGGCTTGACGAACGCGGGACCGCGCAGCTCCCGTGCCTCGGCCAGCGTCGTGCAGGACACCCGGCGCCCGGTCAGCTCGCGCGGCAGGTCGCCGAGCCAGGTGGCGGCCGGCTCCAGGAGCGCGAGCCCGAGCGCCCGTCCGACGGCGTCGCCGAACAGCGGCCCGCCGTACACGTACACGGGTGCCGTCGAACCGAGCAGCTCCTCCGGCGCCTGCCAGGACGTCGCCGTGAACGCGCGCAGGCCGCGGCGGCCGGCGGCGGTGCGCAGCTGGAGGCCGGTCTCGTTGATCCGGGGCGCGAGGAGCAGGACGGCGCTGGCGGCCCCGGTCCCGGGCGTGGCTCCGGGCGTGGCTCCGGGCGGCGTGGGTGCGGGGGCGTTCATGGTGCTCATGGCGTCGATGGTGCCGCCGGCGGTGTGGCGCCCACCACCGGTTTTCCGCCCATTGCGTCCCTGGTGGCTCTGGCCGAGGGGCCGGTGGGCGTGCCAGAGTCGTGCGGGCGCCGTCCGGGCACCCCCGGACGGCGCCCGCGGTCCGACCCACCCTCAGCCGGAAAGCAGGCCCCGCCGATGACCAGCGAAGCGCCGTTCGTCCACGTCACCACCGCCGACGCCGTCACCACCCTGACCCTCGACTCGCCGCACAACCGCAACGCGCTCTCCACCCGCCTGATGGCCGAGCTGCACGCCGGCCTGGCGCTCGCCGCGGCCGACCCGGACGTCCGGGCGGTGGTGCTCGGGCACACCGGCAAGGTGTTCTGCGCGGGCGCGGACCTGTCCGAGGCCACCGGCGCCGACCCGACGGTCGGCCCGCGCGGCCTGGTCGAGCTCCAGCGGGCGATCGTGGACTGCGCGAAGCCGGTGATCGCCGTGATCGACGGGCACGTGCGGGCCGGCGGCCTCGGCCTGGTCGGCGCGGCCGACCTCGCCGTCGCCGGACCGGCCGCCACCTTCGCGTTCACCGAGGTCCGGCTCGGCCTCGCGCCCGCCGTCATCTCCCTGCCGCTGCGCCCCAAGCTCGACCCGCGCGCCGCCTCCCGCTACTACCTCACCGGCGAGGTCTTCGACGCCGCCGAGGCCGCGCGGATCGGGCTGATCACCCGCGCCACGGCGTCCGCCGAGGACACCGGCACCGCGCTGAAGGAACTGCTGGACGCGCTGCGCCAGGGCTCGCCGCAGGGGCTCGCGGAGTCCAAGCGGCTGGCGAACGCCGAGGTCGTGCGCTCCTTCGAGCGTGACGCGGACGAGCTGGTGGAGCTGTCGGCGCGGCTGTTCGGCTCGGCGGAGGCGCAGGAGGGGATGCGGGCGTTCCTGGAGAAGCGGCCCGCGCGCTGGGTGCGCTGACGCGGCGGGCCGTCCCCCCGTTCTCCCGATCTCCCGTTATCCGGTTCCTTTGTGCGGCCGGACCGGTTCTCAGCCGATGCCGGCCGTCTCGCGCCACAGGCGCAGCAGGTCCTCGTCCCCGGTGTACGTGGTGGCTCCGGCGTGGTCGGCCGGGAGACGGTTCCAGAGCAGCGGGTAGAGCTCGTGGGCCGGGCCGGCGATGGTCAGGTCCGCGGGCTCGGCCGGGGCTCCCGGTTCGCCCGGTGCGCCCGGGCCGTTCGGCGCGTCCGTGGTGACGGTCACCACCGGCTCCTGGCTGATCGTCACCCGCCAGGCGCCGGGGCCGTCGGTGGCCCGGACCAGGACGGTGCGGGGCTCCTCGCTGCGCAGCTTCGAGCGCGGGCGGACGAGGAACCCGCGCAGCAGCTCGTCGACGCCGTCCAGGGCGAGCGCGGTGTCCGCCCGCGGGCCCTCGGTGCCGGCCGCCGCGTCGGCGTCGAGGCGGTGGATGGCCGTCTCGTGCGCCTGGCGGCGGGCCCAGAACGCCAGTGGGCTGGGCGCGGGGAGGAAGAACCAGCAGTCGACGTCGGCGGGCGCGGCCACCAGCGTGTCCACCAGGGCGGCGTGGCCCTCGCGGTACCAGTCGAGCAGCGCAGCGTCGGACGGCACCGGGCCGACCGGCTCGCTCCCGCCGTCCAGGTCGAGCGGTTCCCGCAGGCCCCGGGCGGGGTGGGCGGCGGCCCAGCGGTGGACCGTGCCGACGTGCCGCAGGAGGTCGGCGACCTGCCAGTCCGGGCAGGTCGGGACGGGGGCGGTGAGGCCGGCGCGGGCGGCGGCGTCGGCCAGCAGGGCGCCTTCGAGGCGCAGGGCGTCGATGTGCTCGGAGATGTCCATGGTCCGGAGTGTTCCACGGCGGGCGGACATCGGGTCGGGGTGATCGGGAGCGGATGTGTGTGCGGGCTGCGGGGGTTGAGGGTCGGCGCGGGGTGCGGGGCGTGCGTGCGGTGGGTGCGAGTGCGACTGCGGGTGCGGGTGTGGGTGCGGGTGTGGGACGTACGTGCGGCGGGTGGGGGCCGGGGTGCGGGGGTGGCGTGTGGGCCGGGTGTGATGTTGGCCGCCCGGCGGCCGGACGGACCCTACGGGCCGGTAACGTGAGCGCATGCCGAAAACCCGTTCCCTCGTCTCCGCCGTCCGGGCCGGCGGCCGGCGTGCAGCCGGACGCCTCGTGCACCGGGGCTGGCGCTGGGTGCAGCGGACCGGCGCGGTCAGCAACCAGAACCCGGGCCCCTACCGCTTCGGCGAGTTGGGAGACGGGACGACGCTCGCGTTCCCGCTCGGGGCGGTGTTCAACGAGCAGTGGATCACGATCGGACCGTTCTCGATCATCGGCGAACGGGTCACCATCAGCGCCGGCTTCCTGCCCGGCCTCGACCTCGGGCCCGACCCGATCGTGCGGATCGGCGGCGGCTGCGTGATAGGCCGCGACAGCCACATCGTCGGGCACCAGTCGATCGTCCTCGGTGACGACGTGTGGACCGGGCCCGGCGTCTACATCTCCGACCAGGCGCACGAGTACCGCGCCACCGACCTGCCGATCGGCAAGCAGTGGCCGCGCAACGAACCCGTCGAGATCGGCTCGGGCAGCTGGATCGGCACCGGCGCGGTGATCCTGCCGGGCGCCCGGATCGGCCGGAACGTGGTCGTGGCCGCGGGCGCGGTGGTGCGCGGCGAGGTGCCCGACCACAGCGTCGTCGCGGGCGCGCCGGCCAAGGTCGTGCGGCGCTGGACGCCCGAGGACGGCTGGCAGCCGCCGCTGCGCCACGAGCCGCCGCAGCCGGTGCCGGACGGTGTGACGGCGGAACAGCTGCGCGCCCTGGTGGGGTGGGACCTGCGCCTGCCGGGCGAGTCGGCCTGAGGGTGGGGCCGGGCGCCTGACGTCCGGCGCCGTCAGGCGGCGGGGCGGAAGGTGATGACGGCGGTGACGCCGTCGGGCCGGAGCGGGAGCGGGCCGGGGTGCCGGAGCAGGGCGGCGTCGTACCGGGCGAGGTCGGTGGCGTCGTTGGTGGCGTCATCGGTGGCGGTGGCTGTGTCGGTCGCGGTGTCGGTCGCGGTGTCGACTGAGGAATCGGTCGAGGCGTCGATGGTGGTGGAGCCGGCGAGGCAGACCACGAGGACAGAGCCGCCCGGCGGCACGTCGGCGGATGCGGGCGCGGTCACGAGGGTGACCTCGGCGGTGACCTTTCCGCGACGGGTCATCACGTTGAAGTCGACCACCGGGCCGGCGAGCAGGCGGCAGTCCGTGCTGGCGTCGCCGGGGAAGGCGAAGGGCCGGTAGGGCGCGTCGATCCGGTGCTCGGCTCCGTCGACCGTGAGCACCATGCCGGGGCCCTCGACCAGGGTGATCACCCGGTCGATGCCGGGGAACGGGGAGAACGGACCGGCGGTGGCGACGTCCGCCAGGCTGACCCGCCACTCGAAGCCGTCCAGCGCGGCCCCGGCGGGGAAACCGGCGACCTCCCGGGTCACCCCGCCCCCGTTGAGCCATGCCGTGGCCGGGCGCTCGCTCGCCCGGAGTGTCTGGATCCGCCCGGTGGTCATCATGGGCGGCATCATGCCATTGCGGGTGGGGGTGGGTAACGGCGGACGGGCGACGGCGAACAGATGACAGAAAACAGATAACAGAAAACAGATGTTGAAATCTGTCAGCTGTTATCTGTCCGCCGTCCGCCGTCCGCCGTCAGCGCCGCCGCACCGTCAGCGGCAGGAGCGCCCCTGCCGCCGCCGCGACCGCCACGGTGGTGAGTGCGAGCGGGAGGCCGGCCGCGTCGGCGAGGAAGCCGATGACCACCGGCCCGATCAGCATCCCGCCGTACCCGAGCGTCGACGCGAGCGCGACGCCCTGCGGCCCGCCGGCCGAACCCGCCCGGGCGATGGCGAGCGGGAACAGGTTGGCCAGGCCCAGGCCGACCAGGACGAACCCGCCGATGGCGAGCGGCACCGACGGCGCGAGCGCCGCGACCAGCATGCCGGCCGCCGCGGTCAGGCCGCCCAGGAGCATCAGCCGGGTTTGCCCGAGCCTGATGGACAGCCAGGTGCCGCCGACCCGCCCGCTGGTCATGGCGAACGCGTACGCCGCGTAGCCCGCGGCGGCCGTCCCGGCGCTCGCGTGCACGTCGTCGGTGAGGTGGAGCGTCGTCCAGTCGGCGATCGCGCCCTCCCCGTACGCGGTGCACAGGGCGGTGAGGCCGAGCAGGACGACGATCAGCCCGGCGCGCGGGCCGGCGCCACCGGTCTCGTCCGCGCTGCTCCCGCCCGCGACCTGCGGCGCGTTCGGGCTGCGCAGCAGGACGACGCCCGCCGCCGCCGTGATCACGAGGCCGAGCAGCCCGCCGAGGGCGAGCGTCCAGGAGGCGCTGAGGGTGCCGGCGAGGAGTCCGCCGACGCCCGCGCCGACCAGGCCGCCGAGGCTGTACCCGGCGTGGAAGCTGGGCATGACGGGCCGCCGGAGCTGTGCGACCAGGTCGACGGCGGCGCTGTTCATGGCGACGTTCGCGCCGCCGTATCCCGCGCCGAACAGCAGCAGGACACCGCCGAGCGCGGCCACCGAGTGCGTGTGTGCGGGCAGCGGCACGGCGAGGCTGAGCAGGGCGAGCGAGCCGACGGTGACCGGCCGCGAGCCGTACCGCAGGCAGAGCCGGCCGACCACCGGCATGGTGAGGACGGCGCCGATCGACAGGCAGAGCAGGGCGAGTCCGAGGGCGCTGTGCGAGGCGTTGACCTGGCTGCGGACATCCGGGATCCGGACCACCCAGGTGGCGAAGAGGAAGCCGTCGACGGCGAAGAACGCGGTCAGTGCGAGGCGCGCCGGACTCCAGGGGCTGTCCGTTCGCGGGGGTGTGCTGCGAGACTGGTGGGAGTTCCGGTCGGTGGGGGCAGAGGCACGGATTTTGTTTCGAAGCGGCACAAAGTCACAATAGGGTCGTGCAGCTCTCATCATCAAGTCCGAAAGCGGGCCCAGGGACCGACTCCGAGGCGCAGCGCGACGCCCACCGCCGTGCCGCCCCCGATCGCGGTCGGACGCTGCTCGGCCCCGCGCTCTCGCTCATCCACACCGGTCAGACGCCGACCCGTTCCGCGCTCACCCGGGCGCTGGACGTCACGCGCGCGACCGCCGGCGCCGTCACGGCCGAGCTGGAGGCGCTGGGCCTGATCACGGTCGACTCCCGTCCTGCGGGTGGCGGGCGCGGACGCCCGTCGCACCGGCTCGCGATCGACCCGCAGGGCCCGGTGGTGATCGCGGGGCAGATCCACACGGACGGGCTGAGCGTCACGCTGGCCGGGCTCGGCGGGCTCCTGGACCCGCCGGTCCACCTGCCGCTGCCCGCCGCGACCGACCCGGTCCGGATGCTGCGCGCCGTCGCCCAGGCGGGCGCCGAGCTCGCCCGCTCCACCGGCCGCCGCTGCCTCGGCGCGGCGCTCGCGCTGCCCAACCCGGTCACCGAGCCGGACGGCACCGCGCTCGCCGCCCTGCACTTCGCCTGGCCGAGCGGCACGCCCGTGGCGGACCTGTACGACGTCGAAGTCGGCCGCGCCGACCACGGCCCGCACGCGCTCGACCCGCTGCCCACCGCCATCGCCAACGACGCCAACCTCGCCGCGCTCGCCGAGTACCGCCACGGCGCCGGGCGGGGTGCCCGTCACCTGCTCCTGGTCACGTCCGGGCACAGCGGCGTCGGTGGTGCGCTGGTCATCGACGGGCGGCTGCACACCGGCAGCGCCGGGCTCGCGCTGGAGGTCGGTCACCTCACGGTGGATCCGCAGGGCCGGCCCTGCGTGTGCGGCAACCGCGGCTGCCTCAACGCGGAGACGGACCCCGACGCGCTGCTCGCCGCCGCCGGGCTCACCCCCGAACCGGGGCGCGCGGTGCTCGACCAGGCGCGTGACCTGTGCCGGGCCGCGGCGACCGACGAGCGCGCGCGGGCCGCGGTCGAGCACGTCATCGACCGGCTCGGGCTCGGGCTGGCCGGCGTCGCCAACATCCTCAACCCGGACCGCGTCGTGCTCAGCGGTCTCCACCTCGACCTGCTGGAGGCGGCGCCCGAGCGGCTGCGCGCGGTCGTCGCCGAGCGCTGCCTGTGGGGGCGCAGCGGACGGGTGCCGATCGTCGGCGCCGAGCTGGCGGACAGCGCACTCGCCGGTGCGGCGGAACTGGCGTGGCGGCCTTACCTGGCGGACCCGCAGTCGGTGCAGGTGGGCTGACAGCGGTCCCGCGGGCCGGCGGCTCGGGTGGCTGGTCGGGGCATGGGGGCCGAGGCAGGGAGAGCCGGGCAGAGATAAGCGGAAGCTGGCGCTCCAAAAAACGTTACTTATTGTGACTGTCATATACTCGTAGTGAGCAGAGGGGGGTCAAGACGAGGAGAGTGACCATGAGCACCGAGCTGGGCGCCGAACTGGGCAGCGCGCCGGGCGGCGGACGCGGCATCGAGCCGACCGTCGACGTCGACCGCTCCGACGCGGACTACCGGGCCTGGCTCAAGGAGGCGGTGCGCAAGGTCCAGGCCGATGCCAACCGCTCCGCCGACACCCACCTGCTGCGCTTCCCGCTGCCGACCGAGTGGGGGATCGACCTGTACCTCAAGGACGAGTCCACCCACCCGACCGGCTCGCTGAAGCACCGCCTCGCCCGCTCGCTCTTCCTCTACGGGCTCTGCAACGGCTGGATCCGCCCGGGCAAGCCGGTGATCGAGGCGTCCAGCGGTTCCACGGCCGTCTCCGAGGCGTACTTCGCGCAGCTCGTCGGGGTGCCGTTCATCGCGGTGATGGCCAAGAGCACCAGTCAGGCCAAGATCGACCTGATCGAGTTCCACGGCGGCGAGTGCCACCTGGTGGAGCGCTCGGACGAGGTGTACGCGGCGTCCGCGCGGCTCGCGGAGGAGACCGGCGGCCACTACATGGACCAGTTCACCTACGCCGAGCGCGCCACCGACTGGCGCGGCAACAACAACATCGCCGAGTCGGTCTTCGCCCAGCTGCAGCTGGAGCCGCACCCGGAGCCGGCCTGGGTCGTCGCGACCGCGGGGACGGGCGGCACCTCGGCGACCATCGCCCGCTACGTCCACTACATGCAGTACGACACCCGGATCTGCGTCGCGGACCCGGAGAACTCCTGCTTCTTCGACGGCTGGGTGGACCACGACCCGGACGCTGTGTGCGCGAGCGGTTCGCGGATCGAGGGCATCGGGCGGCCTCGGATGGAGCCGAGCTTCGTGCCCGGCGCGATCGACCGGATGATGAAGGTGCCGGACGCGGCCTCGATCGCGGCGGTGCGGGTGCTGGAGCGGGTGCTCGGGAAGAAGGCGGGCGCCTCCACCGGGACGGGGCTGTGGAGCGCGCTGAAGATCGTCGCCGAGATGCGGGCGGCCGGTCGGCACGGCAGCGTCGTCAGCCTGATCTGCGACCCGGGCGACCGCTACCTGGACAAGTACTACTCCGACGACTGGCTGGCCGGCGAGCGGATCGACATCGCGCCGTACCGGGCAGCCCTGGAGTCGTTCCTGGCGGGCGGGGCCTGGGCGGGGTGACGGGGTAGGGCGAACGGATAACAGCTGACAGATAACAGATTTCGAAATCTGTTATCTGTCAGCTGTTATCTGTCAGCCGTCGCGCTTCCGCAAGTCCCTCCCCGCGTCTACCGCCACTCGAGGAAGTGGGCGTTCCAGCCGGCCGAGGTGAGGCTGTCCGGCGCCGGCACCTTGGTCGGTGCGGCCGGAGGTGTGGCCTGCGCGGTGTTCGCGAGGTAGACGGACACCTGTGGGGATCCCGGCTCGCTGGAGGCGAAGAGGAAGCGGTGGCTGTCGGGCGAGATCAACAGCCCGTGGTTCTCGTGGTCGTTGGCGGGCAGCAGGTTCTGGCCCGGCGTCGTCGCGTCCGGAGCGGCGGTGTAGAGGTTGCGGGCGTCCTGGCTGTCGCAGAGCAGCGTGTCGGGTCCGGTCCAGCCGACCGGGTCGCAGACCGCGGGCTTCCCCTTCTTCTCCTCGCTCATGCCGTTGACCGCGGGCCCCACCGACGCGGAGTCGAAGAGCGTCGCACCGACGGTCATCCGGCGGCCGTCGGGGGAGTCGAACCGGCTGCGGCCCAGTGCCACGGGCCCCTTGCCGGACGGCGGCGGGATCACGAAGGGCTCGGTGCCGGACTCGCCGTGCCAGTGGTCCACCAGTGCGTGGTCCCCGCTCACCGAACGGCTGCCCAGGTGCGTCTCGCTCGCGCTCCCGTTGCTGCTGGTCGCCTCGTAGGTGAACCACATCGTCGAACCGTCGGCGGAGAACGCGGCGTCCGTCTCCCGCGGCGTCATCCCGAAGCCCCCGTCGCCCGTCAGGTCGGTGAACGTCCGTGACCGGTCGACGTAGCCGACGTGCCGCGATTCACCTCCCGCGTTGATCGCGACGGCCATCCGCGTGTAGTCCCGGTCGAACAGCGCCCGGATGCCGGAGGCTTCACCGGCGACCTGGTACGGCGAGTGCTGCTCGCACAGTTCGTGCGTCACGTTGGTCATCACGGTGGGGGCCGGCAGGACGAAGAGGGCCTCGGCCAGCGGATGCCAGTCCCGCGTGTCCCAGCCGGTGACCTGGACCGCGCCACCGCTGGAGTTCTTGGTGCAGACGGCGGTCACCACCATGTTCGTCTTCTTCGAGAAGTCGCCGCTTCCCGCACCCGAGTTGCCCGTGTCACCCGCTCCGCCCGCGGCTCCCGCACTGGTCGCGGCGGGCGGGGCCGGCCGGCCGTTCCCGCCCTGGGTGCCCAGGGTCGGGTTGTTCCCGGACGAGCAGCCCGCAACTCCGGCCAGTACCAACAGGATCGAGGCGGCTATTCGCCTGCCGTGTGTCATCGTGTTTCCCCCGTCGCCGACTGTCGTGCCGTCCGGCAGTATGACGTACATGGGGCAAGAGACGTGACGGAATGTCAGGATGCGCGGGCTGCCGGAAGATCGGCCGGGACGAGGATCTGGAGCTCCTCGGTCGACGGGTCGGCCAGCTGGGCGACGCGCATCGCGTGCCGTTCGACCATCGTCTCGAAGACTTGCCGGGCCGTGCGCCCGTTGCCGAAGTTGGGGCCGCGCTCGATCGTGGCGAAGTGGTGCAGCAGCGCGTCCTCGGTGGCCTCGGTGAGGGCGTACTCGTGCTCGGCGCACTGGGCGCGGGCGATGTCGAGGAGTTCGTCCGCCGAGTAGTCGGCGAAGCTGATGGTACGTGAGAAGCGGGAGGAGACACCGGGGTTGGCGGACAGGAAGCGTTCCATCTCGGCGGTGTAGCCGGCGACGATGACGACGACCTCGTCCCGGTGGTCCTCCATGAGCTTGACCAGGGTGTCGATCGCCTCCCGGCCGAAGTCGCGGGCGCCGTCCTCGGGGGCGAGCGCGTACGCCTCGTCGATGAAGAGGACGCCGCCGCGCGCGCGGTCGAAGGCGGCGGCGGTGCGGATCGCGGTGGAGCCGATGTGTTCGCCGACGAGGTCGACGCGAGCGACCTCGACGAGGTGTCCGCGCTGGAGCACGCCGAGGGAGGCGAGGATCTCGCCGTAGAGGCGGGCGACGGTGGTCTTGCCGGTGCCGGGGGCGCCGGTGAAGACGAGGTGCCGCCGCAGCGAGGGGGCCTTGAGTCCGGCCTGGCGGCGGCGCCGGCCGACCGAGATCAGGTCGATGAGGGTGCGCACCTCCTCCTTCACGGTGGCGAGGCCGACGAGCGCGTCGAGTTCGGCGAGGGCTTCGTCGGCGGGCCGGCAGTCGGGGATCGGCGCGATCCCGGGCATGGCGGTGGGCGGGGCCAACGCCGCTACGGAGGTGGTCAGTTGGGCGGAGCGCGGTGCGGGTAGGTCCGTTGCTCCGGCGGCCGGTCCGAAGGCGGAACCGGCGGCCGGTCCGAAGGCGGAACCGGAGGCCGTCCCGAAGGCGGCCCCCGGCGCCGCGCCCGCGGCCGGCCCGACGTCGTCGGAGGTGCAGCCCTCGGCGACCGGCCCCGGTTCGGAGAACTCGAAGCCGGCCCGCTCGTTCTGTTCGGCCCGGCAGCGCAGGAGTTGGCTCCGGCAGCCGTCGATGATGTGGAAGCCGAAGCCCTTGCCGTGCGAGACCCGGCAGTCCTCGAAGGTGCCGCGACCCTGGGCCGAGACGTACACCCCGGCGTCGGTGCTGGCGCGGACGGTGCAGTCGCGCAGCACCGGGTCGGCGCCCTTGGTGACGATGACGCCGGTGGCGACGTCGGAGATCTCGCAGTCGGTGAGGATGCCGCCGCTGCCGTGGTCGCGGAACCACAGTCCGGTGCCGGCCTCCTGGACCCGGCAGGCGGTCAGTGTCACCTCGGCGCCGCCGCTGACGGAGACCGCCGAGCTGCGGATCCGGCTGAACGAGCAGCGGTCGGCGGTGGCGGCGGAGTCGCGGTCGAGGACGAACAGCGCGTCGGGCAGGTCGTGCAGGGCGCAGTCGGTGAGGGTGAGCCGGGCGCCGTCGCTGACCCACAGCGCCGGGTACTCGCCGGTGGAGCCGTGGATCTGGCTGGACTCGGCGACGGCCTCGGTGCCCTGGTCCCAGACGGAGAGCGCGCCGCGCCCGAAGTCGCGGACGGTGCTGTGGGAGAGGGTGAGCCGGGCGCGGCCGCGCAGGTCGGCGCCGTTCTCGGGCAGGTCGTGGACGCGGCAGCCGGTGAGGGTGAGTTCGGCCTCGCCGTCGAGGGTCAGGCCGTTGCCGGTGACGCGGTGGATCTCGCAGTCGACGAGCCGGCCGCCGGCGTGGGCCTCGGCCTGGACGCCGCTGCCGCGGATCTCGTAGATCTCGCAGCCGGTCAGTTCGGCGGCGCTGCCGGGGTCGGAGAGCAGGACGCCGGCGCCGGCGGTGTGGTGGACGCGGCAGCGTTCGAGGGCGGCGGTGGCGCCGCCGAGGACGGCGAGTCCGGCCTGGGCGGCGGCGGCGACCTCGCAGTCCTCGAACGCGGCGGCGGTGCCTTCGCCGCGCAGCCGCAGGCCGAGGCCGCCGGGGTTGGCGACGACGCAGCCGCGCAGGGTGGGGCGGGCGCCGCCGGTGATCTCGAACCCGCTGGCGGAGCGGCTCTCCACGCGGCAGCCGCTGAAGGAGGGGGCGGCCTCGGGGCCGGTGACGAGGACGGCGGGGACGGAGGTGTCGCCGCCCTCGACGACGAGGTCGCGGACGGTGGCCGAGGCGGTGACGGTCAGCGGCACGCCGGAGGGCGGGTCGATGCGGACGGTGCCGGGGCCCTGCGCCGGGACGATCGTCACGGGCTTGTCGAGCAGCACGTTCTCGCGGAAGGTGCCGGGGCGGACGGTCACGGTGTCGCCCGGTTCGGCGGCGGCGAGGGCCTCCGCGAGCGTGTCGTACTCGCCGGCGCGGCGTCGCCAGCGGGATGCGCTGTCCTGGGTGACCCGGACCCTGTGCTCAGCCATGACGGTCTGTCGTCCCCACCTTCGTCGAGCCGGCGATCATCGGGCCGTGGGGGGGGCGGGGGGGGGGGCGGGGGGGGCGGCCGCGGCGCGGGGCCCCGGGGCGGGGGCGGGGGGGGGGGCCGGGGGGGGGGGGGGGGGGGGGGGGGGCGGTGGTCATGGTGGTGGTGTGTTCCTTTCTTTGTG
>NZ_JBHYWI010000078.1:0-18884 GCF_042751525.1 Kitasatospora sp. NPDC059408 | reverse complement strand
TCCCCGGGCCGCCCGCGCACCGGGGCGCGGGCCGCCCCCCCCCCATCGCGCCCCCGCGGGGGTGCTCCGGCCGGTGCCCGCGATCGTGCGGGCACCGGCGGATCCCGTCTTCACCACATGTTCCGCCCACCGGTTTCAACGAGCGCACACACTCCTGGTTCCGGAGCGGGAGTTGCGCGGTGGGGGTGGTGGGTCGCGTGGTGCGCGCGGGAGCGCGTGCGGCGGTGCTCAGCTCAGGCGCGGGAGTCGACCGACCACTGCCGGCCGTCCTCCAGGACCTCGACCTCGTCGCCGAGCCGCAGCGTGCCGAGGACGTCGCCGCCCTGTCCCGGGAGACCGGTGGAAGCCGGCCGCTCGGGGATGAGGTTCATGCCGAACGCGGCCTGCTTGCGCAGCCGGTGGTGCTTGGCGAGGGTGCGCAGCGGTTCGGGCCCGCGCCGCTCGCCGCTCTCCTGGTCGGTGGTGGTGACGACGCAGCGGCCGCAGGGCTTGACGACCCGGAAGGTCAGCTCGCCGATCCGGATCCGGCGCCAGCCGTCCTCGGCCCACGGTTCGCTGCCGTCGACCACGACGTTGGGGCGGAAACGTTCCATCGGCAGCGTCTCGTGGCCGTCGGGGTGCGCGGCGGCGACGAGTTCGTTGAGGCGGGCGAGCGAGGCGGTGGTGGCGAGCAGCAGCGGGAACCCGTCGGCCATCGAGACGGTGTCGCCGGGCTCGCCGTACTCCGGGTCGACGGGCCGGGCGTGCGGGTCGTCCAGGTGCACCAGGCGGTACTCGCCGAGGTGCTCGGCGATCCACTCGTGCGCTTCCTTGGGCGCCTCGGCGGCGCGGAAGCGGGTGCCCCAGACCTCGACCTCGGCGAGCGGGTCGCCGGCCGCGACGGTGGGGGCGGCGATCTCGATCCGGTCGCCGCCCGGGGCGGTGAGGGTGAGCGTCCCGTCCGGGCCGAGGCCGGTGCGGATCTGGCCGAGGGCGGGGTTCTCCCGCTGGCTGACGAAGCGCCCGGTGGGGTCGGCGAGCATCCAGCGGCGGTCTCCGGCGAGGCCCCAGGGTTCGACGGGGGCGCTGTCGGGGCTCACGCGGTACATGGACTTGACGGGGTAGACGTGGAGTCCGGAGAGCTGCATCCCTCCATCCTGCCAGCCGCGATCGCGCCGGTCGGATCGCCCCCCGTGCGTGCGCGCACTTCCGCGGGCGCGCCGGGCGGTCCGCGTACCCGCCAAAGCGCGCGCCCCTTCGCGCCCCTTGTGTGTGCCCCCTTGAATGCGCATGGACTCCTGAATGCGCACAGACCCCTGAACGCGCACGGACCGCCCGGACGCCGTGGGGGGCGTTCCGGGCGGTCCGTGGATGACCCGTTTCTCCGTTCGCCCGGCGTTCAGGGGGCGCCGGGTGGTACTCAGGTGGTGCGGGTGCGGGCCGGGTGGGGATTCGGCCCTGGGAGGTCAGTGGCTCAGTAGCCCTGGCCCTGCGGCTGGTAGCCGTTCTGCTGGAACTGACCGGGCTCGCCGTACGGTCCCGGACGCTGCGGCTGCATCGGGCGCACCGGCGCGACCGGGGCCATGGCCGGGCGCAGCTGGCCGCCGCCGAAGGACTGGTCGCCCTGGCCGGGGAAGCCGGGGCCGGCCTGGCCCGCGCCGTTGAACGACTGCTGGCCGCCGAAGCTCTGCGGGCCGCCGTGCTGCTGGCCCGGCTGGCCGGGCCCGAACGCGCCCGGGCCGCCGATCGGCTGCGCACCGAACGACTGCTGGCCGCCCTGGCCGCCGACGAAGGTGTTCTGGCCGCCGAAGCTCTGGCCGCCGGACGGCTGGTAACCGCCGCTCGCGGTCTGGGCGAAGCCGGGTGCGGACGGCTGCGGACGCTGGTACGCCTGCTGGCCGCCGTAGCCGGGAACGGGCGGCTGGGGCGCGGAGGCGTACGCCGGCGCGGACTGCGCCGGGATGTACGCCGTGGCGGGGCCGGCGGAGGGGGCGCTGCTCGGGCCGGGACCGAGGGCGAGGCGGGCCGGCGGCAGGGCGGGGAGGTTGGAGGCGGCGCTCTCGTAGCCGGCGCCGTAGCGGTTGTCGTAGGACGGGCCGAGGCTTGATCCGTACCCGGACGACATGGCCGGCGGCAGGGCGGCCGGCACATTGATGGGGGCGATCTGCGGGACACCGCGTTCGGCGACAAGGCTGTCGTAAATCGGCGTGCCGGAGGAGAAGGACGGAGAGGGGTAGCCGACTCCGTCGTAGGAGCGGGGCGAGGTCATGGGGCATACGGTAAGCCCACAATGCGCCTGCTGAGGAGAGCGGGAGGGGGAGCAGTTCGAGTGTTTACACAGTCTTCGCTCGCACAAAGGTTTCGAAAGTAGGAAGAACGGACATACCGGCGTTCAGATCCGGACCACCTCGACACCCCGTCAGTGATCGAACAGCGCCCGGACGCGCGACCTGCGGGGCCTTGTGGTGACTGGCCGGTGACGGCCCGGGTACCTGGCGGAGAAACTTTTACGGACGGGGCGTGCGCGGGCGCGTTCGAGCCCCCGCCGAGGCTGCGGCGGGGGCTCGTGAATGTTTCGGGGATAAAGTCCCCGTCAGCGTGTGCGCGGGCCGACTTCTCGCCCGTGCGGCCCGACTTGTGCGAGGCCGGGCCGGGCAGTGGGCCCGGTCGGCGCGCCCGCCGGGGGCGCCCAGCCGGTGTGCCTCGTCAGTGCGACTGCAGGGCCTGGGCCGGGAGGCCGGGGTGGCCGGTGACCTCGGAGGTGCAGAACGAGCAGCGCCGCGCCGCGGCCGGGATCGCGCTCAGGCACTCGGGGCAGTCGACCTTGGCGGCCGCCGCCGGCTCGCCCTCCTCGAACCGGGCCTGCAGCTTGCCGACCGGCACCACCACGACGAAGTAGATGACGGCGGCGACCAGGACGAAGCCGATCAGGGCGTTGACGAAGACGCCGTAGGGGAAGCGGGTGCCCGCGACGTCGAAGGTCTTCTGGGTGAAGTCGCCGACGGCGCCGGTCGCGACCCCGATGAGCGGAGTGAGGAAGGCGGTGACGAACCCGGTGACGACGGCGGTGAAGGCCGCGCCGATCACGATGCCGACCGCGAGGTCCACCACGTTTCCGCGCAGCAGGAAGCTGCGGAATCCCTTGAACACCGAGTACTCCAAATCCGTACGGGGGAGGGGGAGATGGGGTACACGGAGGCGCCCCGGCCGGACATCCTGCCGACCGGTCGGGGCTGAGGTCCAACCGCGTTCACCCGATTCGCGTAACGGGCCTCGGACGGGAGCGGGCCGTACGCAGTCGGCGCCCGGGCGCTCCGCGTACGGGGCGATCCGGCGGGGTCGGTGTCGTCCGGTGTTGTTCGGTGCGGTGTGGTGCGGTGTGGTGCGGTGCGGTTCGGTGGGTTCGGTCCGGTCCGGTGCTGTTCGCGGCTGACCGGGGGGTGGGGGCGGCTGCGTGACCTCGTGGTCCGGGCTCCGCCCTCCCTCACACCGGTCGCACGTGCAGTGAGCGTTCGTAGAACTCGACCATCTGGGCGGACACTTGGTGCAGTGTGAACGAGGTGAGGAAGCGCGCCCGGGCCGCCGTCGCCCGCGCGCGGGCCGCCGACCGGTCCGTGAGCGTGTCGGCGATGGCCGCCGCGAGGTCGGCCGGCCGCTCCGGCGGGACGAGCCGGGCGTAGTCCCCGGACCCGACGGTCTCGCGCAGACCGGGCAGGTCCGTGCAGACCAGGGGCGTGCCGATGCCCATCGCCTCGATCGCCGCACCGCCCTGGCCGTCCCGCCGCGCGGGCACCGCGACCGCGTCGGCGGCGGCCATCAGATCGGCGACGTCCTCGCGCGGCCCGAGGAAACGGACGTTCCCGGCGGCGTCGGCGAGTGCGCGCAGCCGCGCCGTCTCGGGGCCCTCGGCACCCGCGAGCAACAGGACGGCCGTCGGCTCCGCGCGTCGGATCGCCGGCCAGGCGTCGAGCAGCACGTCCAGGCCCTTGCGGTGGTACTGGCCGGCGGCGACGAGCACGACGGGCACGTCCCCGGGCAGGGCCAGCGCCCCGCGCACGGCGGCCCGGCGCTCGGGGGTCGCGGTGCCGAGCAACTCCGGGTCCCGTCCGCGCGGGACGACGTCTATCCGCCGGCGGGGCACCCGGAGGCGTTGCGCCGTCGCCGCGGCGACGTACCGGGTGAGGGCGTGGAAGCGGCGGGTGCCCCGGGCGGTCGCGGCGTCCAGCGCCTGGGACGGGCCGAGCCCGGCCGCCCCCGCCGCGCCGGGCGGCGGATCGGCCAGGCTGGTGACCACCGGCGTCCGGGCGGCCAGCGCGGCGGCGCGGGCGAGCAGATCGGAGCGCCGGGCCCCGGCGTGGTGGGTGGTGTGGACGAGGTCGGGGCGGCGCTCGCGGATCAGCCGGTGCAGCGCGGCCGCGGTGGCGGCCCGGCCCGGGCGGCCGACGGCGAACACGGCGGCGCCCGCCTCGGTGAGCTCGGCCTGACAGCCGCCGGGCACGTCGTGGAGGTACGCGACGTCCAAACCGACGCCCGCGCGCACCAGTTGGGGCGTCATCGCGAGCAGGGCCCGCCCGGCCGCACCGAGCCGGCTGACGTCGTCGATCACCTGAAGCACGTGCACAGGCCACCCCCCGCCCTTCACCGGGTGCGTCCGTTCTCCCGTGCCGGACGCGCCCTGACTGCCGCTCAGCATCGCAGGTGGCCCGCGCGGCCCGCCAGGGATTACGCGCGAGGGGAACGCCACACGGTGCCGACCGGCGCCGTGTGGCGGGGAACGGGCCGGACCGGGGTGGAACAGGGCCGAACGGTGGGGCGAACCGGGGCGCACAGCGGTCGCATCCGGCGCACGACGGCGGGCTGCCAGCGCACGCCGGGGGTATCAGCGCGGGCGCACGGACCACCAGCGGGTGGTGCGAAGGGGCTGTCGCGCGCGTGACGCTGTGCCAAGGTCGTTGCCATGCCCGACGACACGTGCGATACGTCGGCCGACCCGGCCGAAACCCGTCCCCGCATCCTGCACCTGATCAGCGATTCGCGCCGCAGCGGCGCCCAGAACTTCGCCCGGGACCTCCACCACGAGATGCGCCGGCGGGGCCAGTCCTCCGCCCTGATGGCCCTCGCGCCGAACCCCGGCTCACGCTCCTCCCCGGGCTCGCGGTCGGGGCAGCGTATCGAGCAGCAGCCCGACGGCGGGCCGGACCACGGCCCCGCGGCGCGGGCGATACCGCCCGGGGCGCGGCCGCAGACGTCGCCGGCGGCCCACGAGCCCCTGGCGCCGGACCAACCGGGCGCAACGTCCACGTCCTGGTCCACGTCCTCGCCCGTGTCGCTCCCCTCGCAGTACCGGCAGTACCCGCAGCACTCGGAGCACCCGCAGTACCCGCAGCACTCGCCCTTCGCGCCTGACGCCCCCGGCGCGCGCACCCCGACCGTCCTCGGGCCCGGCCGGCTGCGTCCCTCCACGCTGCTGGCCCTGCGCTCCGCCGCCCGCGCCGCCGACGTCGTCCTCGCCCACGGCTCCGACACCCTCGCCGCCTGCGCCCTCGCCCTGGCCGGGACCCGCACGCCGTTCGTCTACGTGTCCGTCGGCCACCCCCGCTACTGGACGGGGACGGCACTGCGCCGGGTCCGCGGCAGCACCCTCCTGCACCGGGCGGCGGCCGTCACCACGCTCACCGACGAGGCCAGGACCGTCCTGGAGGAGCACTTCCGGCTGCCCGACGGAAAGGTGCGGGTGATCCCCAACTCCCGTGCGGCCGAGAGTTATCCGCCCGCGGAGGGGAAGGACGAGCGGCGGGCCGCCCGGCACGCGCTCGGGCTGCCCGTGGACGTCCTGCTGGTGGCGTGGATCGGCGCGATCGCGCCCGAGAAGCGGCTGGACCTCGCGCTCGACGTGCTCGACCGGCTGCCGGACGTCCGCCTCGCCGTCGCCGGGGACGGCCCGCTGAGGGAGGTCCTGGCCCGGCACCCGGCCGCGGCCCGGGCCCACTTCCTCGGTGCGCTGCCCGACCCCGTTCCGCTCTACCGGGCCGCCGACGCGGTGCTGCTGACGAGTGACAGCGAGGGCGTGCCCGGCGCGCTCATCGAGGCGGCGCTGGCCGGGGTGCCGGCGGTGGCGACGGACGTGGGCTGGGTGCGGGAGGTGGTCCGGGACGGGGCGACCGGCGCGCTGGTCGCCCCGGGGGATCCGCTCGCCCTCGCGGAGGCGCTGGCCAAGGTGCTGGCCTGCAACCGAGCGGGCCTCGGCGCGGCGGCCCGGGAGCACGCGCTCGCGCACTTCGAGCTCGGCGCGGTCGTGGACGCCTGGCAGCGGCTGGTCGCCGAGGTGTGGGCGGAGAGCCGGGGGCGGGCGAGACGGGTGACGGCGAACAGATGACAGATAACAGATTTCAACATCTGTTATCTGTCATCTGTTAGTTGTCCGCCGTCGCCCATCGCCCGTCGCCCATCGCCGGTCCACCGTCGCCGGTCCACCGCCGCACGTCACCATCCGTACGCCCCGGTACGCCGATCGGGCGAATCGGGCCCTACCCGCCCTGCGACGACTCGCCGGTAACGAACCGTCACGGCCAGACTGCCCGATGTGAATCCTGCGAAGTCCGAGAAGCCCGAGGCGCCGGCGAAGCCCGTCAAGCCCGTGAAGTCCGCGAAGTCGAAGGCGCTGCTGAGGTCCACCGTCCTGCTTGCGGTCGCCGCCGGGATCGCCGCGTCGCCCGTCCAGGCCGGCGCGGCCGTCCACCGCCAGCCCGCCGAAGGCGTCCAGTACGTGAAGCTCGACCACCCGCAGCCGGTGCGCGAGTCCGCCCGCACCGAGGCGGTCGAGTTCTTCTGGTACGACTGCGGCCACTCGCAGCAGCTCGAACAGCCGCTCCAGGCCTGGTCGGACAAGCACCGCTCGGACGTCGCCCTGCGGCGGGTCCCCGCGATCTGGCAGGGCGGCCCGGAGGAGGCCGTGCAGCGCGGCCACGCGCGCCTGTACTACACGCTGGAGCGCCTCGGCCTGGTCGAGAGACTGCAGGTGAGCGCGTTCCGCTCGGTGCACAACGACAAGGCCGACCTCGCCACCGAGGTCGCCGCCACCGACTGGGCCGCGCGCCACGGCGTCGACCCGCAGCGGTTCCGCGAGGCCTACCGGTCCGCCGAGGTGGCGCGGTCGGTCGACGACGCGGCCGCGCAGTTCGTCCGCTACGGCGTCAACGAGCTGCCCACGGTGGTCGTCCAGGGTGAGTACCGCACCTCGCCGAGCAAGGCCGGCAGCGTCGACGCGATGCCCGAGGTGCTGGACTACCTGGTCCAGCAGGAGCAGCAGCGCAAGCGCTGATGCCCGGGCCTGGTCGGGCCGGTGACGTGGAGTCAGCGACATGGAATCAGTGAGCTCATCCTTGCCAACTAACCACCTCAATGCTGTTTAATGGTTAGCATGAGCGAGCTGACGATCCCGCACGTCCATCACCGCCACGTCGATCTCGACGGCCTGCGCGTCTTCTACCGCGAGACCGGCCCGGCCGACGCCCCCGTTCTCCTCCTGCTGCACGGCTTCCCGTCCGCGTCGCACCAGTACGCCCGCCTGTTCGACGCGCTCGGCACCCGCTACCGCCTGATAGCCCCCGACTACCCCGGCTTCGGCCACAGCGACAGCCCCGCGCCGGACGCCTTCCACTACCGCTTCGACACCCTCGCCGACGTCGTCGAGCGGTTCTGCCTCGCGCTCGGCCTCGACCGCTTCGCGCTGTACGTCTTCGACTTCGGCGCCCCCGTCGGGTTCCGCCTGGCGACCCGCCGGCCCGAGTGGATCACCGGTCTGGTGGTCCAGAACGGCAACGCCTACGAGGAGGGACTCTCCGACCAGGCGCGGGAGTTCATCGCCAACCGGCACGGCATCGAGGGTGCCGGCGAACGGGCCCGCGCGATCCTCACCCTGGAGATCACCCGCGGCCAGTACGAGGGCGGCACCGGCGACCCGACCCTCGTCGCCCCCGACGGTTGGACGCTCGACCAGCACTTCCTCGACCGGCCCGGCCGCAAGGACATCCAGGTCGAACTCGCCCTGGACTACCACTCCAACGTCGAGCTCTATCCGGTCTGGCAGGAGTGGCTGCGCGCCGACCAGCCGCCGGCGCTGATCGTCTGGGGCCGCAACGACCTGTTCTTCACGGAGGCCGGCGCCCGCGCCTACCTGCGCGATCTCCCCGGCGCCGAGCTGCACGTCCTCGACACCGGGCACTTCGCGCTGGAGGAGAAGCTGCCCGAAATCGCCCCGCTGATCGACGACTTCCTCGCGCGCACCCAGAAGTGACCTGCGTGGTAGGAGGGTTCAGTCACGCCGCAGCAGGTAGGTGACGAACCCGAGCATGCCCCGGTAGCCGTGCAGCCATGCGGCGCGGTGCCGGTCGGCGGCCTCGCGGGCGGAGGCCGCGCCGGGGTCGTCCGGGTGGTCGAGCGCCCACTCGGCGAGCGTGCCCGTCCACGAGAACTCGTAGGCGTCCCACTCCTGTTGGCTGCTGACGTGCCCGTCCACCGGTGTCCAGCCCTCGGCGATCAGGCGGTCGGTGGTGGTCGCCAGGTCCGCGTAGTCGTCCCGGTCCGCGCCCAGCCCTTCCAGCGCGGTTCGGGACGGCTCGCGCTCCCAGAACGCCTCGCCGACCAGTACCCGCCCGCCCGGCGCGAGTTGATCGCGGACGGCGGCCAATGTCGGCAGCAGCCCGCCGAAAGCGTGCGTCGCACCGACGTTCAGGACCAGGTCGAACGGTTCCGCCGAGCCGAACTCCCGTGCGTCGACGTGGTGGAGGCCGATCCGTCGCACCACGCCGAGCGCGGTCGCCGTCTCCCGGGCCCGGGTCAGCGCGTCCGCGTCGAGGTCGACCCCGACCGCCCGCCACCGCGGGCGCGCGGCCAGCGCTCGGACCAGCCAGGCGCCCTCCCCGCAGCCGAGGTCCAGCATCCGGCCGGCCTCGGCGTGCCCGGTGGCGCGCTCCAGCAGTCGGGCCACCGACTCGTCCGCGAGCGGCGCGGCGACCGGGTGGCGGGCATGGGCGAGACGGGAGAGCCGTTGACGGTCCATTCGAGCAGTATGGATCCGCGACAGCCGGTCGCGCGCGGAATCACGCGCGGAATCACGCGTGGATTCCCAGCCGGATCCCCGCCTCGGAATCCCGCCCCGGATCCCCGCCCCGGATTCCTGCCCCGGCTCCCGCGCCGAACCACGTCAGCCCGCGCCGGTCCCGGAGCCGTACACCTGCCAACCCGGACACCCGGACACCCGCCAACCCGCCAACCCCGACACCCACCAACCCGGAGCCCGGGCGTCAGGCCTGTTGCGAGTACGTCCGGCCCTTCCAGGCCGCTCCCCGCCCGCGCCAGTGCTGGACGGCCGAGTCCACCGTCATCAGCAGGTACATCGCCGCCGTGAACGGGAGCAGCAGCACGGCCGGAGCCGGCTGCCCGTAGTACCGGACCATCGGCAGGTACGTGCCGGCCATCAGCGCCCACGCCGCCCCGCCCGCCACGGCGACCGCCGGAGCCCCCGCGAGCAGGCCGGTCACCGTCGCCACCGGCGGGACCAGGTACACCAGCGCCAGCCCGAGCACCGTCCCGAGCAGGAGCAGCGGCGAGTGCCGCAGCTGGGCGTACGCGCTCCGCGAGACCATCCGCCACAGCTGCTCCAGTCGTGGGTACGGCCGGACGCTGTCGACCTCCCCGGCGAGGCCGAGCCAGGTCCGCCCGCCCGTCGCCTTCACCGCGCGGGCCAGCGACACGTCGTCGATCACCGCGCCCCGGATCGCGGCCACGCCGCCCGCCCGTTCCAGCGCCTCCCGCCGCACCAGCGAGCAGCCGCCCGCCGCGGCCGCCGTCCGTCCGCCGGGGCGGTTGCTCCGGCGGAACGGGTACAGCTGTGCGAAGAAGTACACGAACGCGGGCACGATGAGCCGTTCCCAGCCGGTCTGGACCCGCAGCCGGGCCATCTGGGACACGAGGTCCAGCCCGTTGCTCTCGGCCGCGGCCACCAGCTCGGCGAGCGAGTCCGGGCCGTGCGCGATGTCCGCGTCCGTCAGGAGGAGGTACTCCACGTCCGGGCCGGCCAGTTCGACGCCGTGCCGCAGCGCCCACAGCTTGCCCGTCCAGCCGGGCGGCAGCGGGGGAGGGGTGGTGACGGTCAGTTCCAGGCCGTCCATCGTCCGCAGCTCCGCGGCGAGGGCGCCGGTGCCGTCGGAGCTGTGGTCGTCCACCAGGATCACCCGTGCGCGTCCCGGGTACTTCTGCGCCAGCAGCGTCGGCAGGCTGACCGGCAGCACCCGCGCCTCATCCCGGGCCGGCACCACGACGGCCGCCTGCGGCCAGCGCGCCGGGGGCCGGCGCGGCGGGAGCCGCACGTCGGTGCGCCAGAAGGACCCGTGGCAGCACGCCAGCCAGAGCCAGACCAGCAGGGAGGACGCGGCGATCCACAGCAGGACGGTCACTCCGGCAGTCTGCCGCAGAACGGGCCCGGAAGGGGGGATCGACTAAAGTCCTGTCCCGTGAAGATCGCACTGATGGACTCCGGAATCGGCCTGCTGGCCGCCGCCGCCGCGCTGCGGAAGCTGCGCCCGGACGTCGACCTCGTGCTGTCGTCGAACCCCGCGTCGATGCCGTGGGGCCCGCACACGCCCGAAGAGATCACCGAGCTCGCGCTCGGCTGCGCCCGGGCCGCGGCGGCGCTCGGGCCGGACGCGCTCGTGATCGCCTGCAACACCGCCTCCGTCCACGCGCTCGCCACCCTGCGGGCCGAGCTCGAACCGGAGCTGCCCGTCATCGGCACCGTCCCGGCCATCAAGCCCGCGGCGGCGCTCGGCGGGCCGGTCGCCATCTGGGCGACCCCGGCCACCACGGGCAGCGCCTACCAGCGCGGCCTGATCCGCGACTTCGGGGGCACGGCGGACGTGACGGAGGTCGCCTGCCCGGGGCTGGCGGACGCGGTCGAGCACGGCGACGACGACGCGATCACCGCGGCGATCGCGGACGCCGCCGCCCGGACGCCCGCCGGCACGTCGGCGATCGTCCTCGGCTGCACCCACTACGAGCTGGTCGAGGACCGCATCCGCGCGGCCGTCGCCGCCACGGTGGCCCCGGGCTTCACCTTCTACGGCTCCGCCGACGCGGTCGCGGCCCAGGCGCTGCGCCGTGTCGCGGACCCGAGCCGCATCGGGACGGGCACGACGACGGTCCTCCACGCGGGCGTCCCCACCGTCCTCCCGCCGGCCGCCGCCCTCTACGCCGAGTCGCGCGCGCTGGTGGCCCCGACCCTCGCGGTGTAGCTCCGCACGCGGGCCCGCCAGGGCCCGGGACGCCGATGGGCGCCGCGCGGGAAGTCGACCCGATCGACTTTCCACGCGGCGCCCATCGGCGTCCCGGTCTTTTCCCGGCCCCGTACGCGAGGAAGAGGAGTCCGCCCCCTATCCGACCGGCCGACGGCGCCAGCGGCGGTAGGCCGGCTCCAGGCCGGACAGGATCGTGTCGAACCGGCGGGTGCTGGTCGTGGAGTCGACCTGGAGCCGGCTGATCTGGAGCGGGTGGGAGGGGATCCGCGGCCCGAGGCGGTGGTCGGAGAGGAAGCCCAGGCGGTAGCCGAGCTCCTGCAGGACGGTCTCGGCGCGGGGGTCGTGGCCGCCGTCGGGGTAGGCGAAGGCGATGGGGGGCTCGCCGAGCCACTGCGTGAGGGCCTCGTGGGCGCCCGCGATCTCGGCGCGGACGGTGTCGTCGTCGCAGCGCCCGAAGCACGGGTGCCCCTGGGTGTGGTTGCCGATCGCGATGCCGCCGTCCCGCAGGTCCCGCAGGTCGGCGGGGGTGAGCTGCTCCTGGCTCGGCGGTCGGCGGTCGGCGCTGACCCGCAGCTCGTGCAGGCTGCGCCGGCGGTCGGGGTCCGGCATGGCCTTGAGCCGGGGGAGCAGCTGCGCGGGGTGGTCGGAATCGAGTGAGCGGGCCCGGCCGCCGTGCCGGGCGAGGAAGTCGGCCTCGTGCCACCAGAACGGCCGCTCGGTGCCGATGAGCTCGGAGATGACGAACGCGGCGGCCGGGATGCCGCGGGCGTCGAGGGCCGGCAGCGCGTGGGCGAGCACGCTGCGGTCGGCGTCGTCGAAGGTCACCAGCACGCTGCGCGGCGGCAGCGGCCGCTGCTCGGTGACGGCCTGCAGGACGGCGGCGAGGGAGACGGGGGTGGCGAGTCTTCGCAGCCGGTCGAGCTGGGCGCCGAACGAGCCGGGGTCGGTGACGCCGTGGTAGGCGAGGACGGCGAGCCGCTGGGCGGCGCGGGCCCGGAAGACCGGCTGGACGGGGGCGAACCGCAGCCAGTCGACGGGCTCGTTGCGGCGCCGGGTCCCGGCGGTCGCGCCCGCCGTCCACCCCCCGTGCGGCTCGCCCAGGCAGCCGGCGAACGGCGCCAGCGCGCGCACGCCGGGGGCGGTGGTGAACGCCGCGGTGGACATCGACGACCCGGACCTGGACGGCCCGGACCTCACCGGCACGGACCCGGTCGAGACGGACCTGGGCGAGACGGACCCGGACGAGACGGACCCGGACGAGAAGGAAAGCGGCGAAGCGGACCTCGACGAGAGCGGCGAGACCGACGAGATGGACGAGGCGGACGACACGGACGACACGGACGACATGGACGAGGCGGACGACACGGATGAAACGGACAACGGTGATACGGACATCGGCACGACGGACATCGGCATGGCGGACATCGACGTGGTGGGCTGGGAATGCGGCACGGTTCCCCCTCGGTCGCCGAGCGGCGTGGCGGTACCGTCGGAGGACGGAGCCCGGCCTCCGACTCCAGTGGGCGGCGGCTCCGCCCCCTGGGTATTCCGGTCCTCGGCGGGGGGACGAACACCCGCACCGCGGACGGCTCCTGGATCGCTCAATGTAGTGGGAGACCCCCACCCCCGGCGGATGGTTGTGCTGGGTGGACGAGGATTTTTCGTGGACCGAATGTGGAGGTGAATTGCATGCTCACGGCAGGTGTGAAGGGTTGCGCTGAGTGCCGGGGGCATCACCGCTCGCGGGCTGCTTCCGGCGTCCGGCCGGGGTACCTTGGGCTCATGGCAGATGCGGACCGTGATCCCTTCCACCTGCACGGCGCGACCCGGATGGCGCGCGCATGGAGCGGCGGTGCCCTGGTGACCCACCAGATTCCGCTGGCCGTGGTGGGTCTGGCCTGCCTGGCGCTGGGGATCGTCGTCGCGGTGATCGTGCCGGACAGCGGCGGGCCCGCGTGGGCGATGGCCGTGGCCGGCTGCCTGGCGGCCGGGGTCCTGCTGCTCGGGCGGATCGCGTTCGGCCTGCTGCGCGACCGCCGCGGCGCCGCACTCTGAATACCGGTCCCGATTGCGGCCGGACGGCGGCCCGATACCGTGCTGATACCGGTCTGAGCGCCGCCCCCGAACACGGTGGGTGAACACCGGAACCGAACACCGCGACACGCACCGAACTCGCGGAAGTGCGTACGCACGGTGAAGTCGGCGAACTCGGCGAACTCGACAAAAGCAGCCGAAGCGGCCGGATTTCGGCTGCTTCGGTAAAGCGTTCCCCACTTCTTCCACCATTCTCGGGCGACGCCTTCAAACCTCCCCTTACCGTGAATGCGTTCTCTTGGAGGGGTTGCGATGAGCGGCAGCGCCGGGACCGGTGGGTCGGAACCCGCCAGACATGCGCCGGGATCATGAAGCGCGGCGGCGACCTCGCGGTCGCGGCCCTGGCCGGGATCGTCGCGGTGCCGCTGGCGCTGGCGATCGCCGTGCTGCTGCGCTGGGCGGCCGACGGGCCGGTGCTCCTGCGCCTGCCCAGGGCGGGCCGGCACGGCCGCGTGTTCCACGTCCTGCGCTTCCGGACCGACCGGCGCGGACGGATCGGGGAACTGCTGCGCCGCACGGGCCTGGACGAACTGCCCCGGCTGTGGAACGTCGCCCGCGGCGAGATGGGGGTGATAGGGCCCCGGCCCGATCACCCGGCGCAGGTGGTCCACTACGACCGCCGCGAGCGCGCCCGGCTGGCCGTGCGGCCCGGCCTCACCGGCTGGGCGCAGCTCCAGGCCCGCGGGCCGTCCGCCGGGCTGAGCCGCCCGCAGTGGGCGGAGCTGGACCTCTGGTACGTCGAGCACCGCTCGTTCGGGCTCGACCTGCGGATCCTCGGTCTGACGGTCAAGGCGTTGCTGTGCCCGGACGACGGCGCGGTGGGCGACCCCGTACGGCCCGGCCGCCGAACCGGTCGACCTGGGTAGGCTGCGGTTCATGGCCATTCCTCAGTTTCTCGCCGAGCTCCGTTCCGTGGTGGGCAACCGCCCGCTCTGGCTGAGCGCCGTCGCGGGCGTCGTGCTGGACGACCGCGACCGGGTGCTGCTCGCCAGGCGGTCCGACGACGGGCGGTGGGCGGTGGTGGGCGGCATCCTCGACCCCGGGGAGCAGCCGGCCGACGGCGTGGTGCGCGAGGTGCTGGAGGAGACGGGCGTGGTGGCGGTGCCCGAGCTGCTCGCCTCGGTCTCCGTCACGGAGCCGGTGACGTACCCGAACGGCGACGTGACGCAGTATTTGGTGCTGACCTTCCGCTGCCGGGCGATCGGGGGCGAGGCGCGGGTGAACGACGACGAGTCGCTGGAGGTCGGCTGGTTCGCGCTGGACGCGCTGCCACCGATGATCGACCTCGAACACGAGCGGCTGCGGCACGCGCTGGAGTGCGAGGGGCCGGCGGTCTTCTCGTGGGAGGGCAAGGAGCGCCCCTGACGGTGCCGTGCGCCGGACCGGTCACCCGGGCGATGATCACCCAACGAGTCCCGGGTGACCGGCCGGCCGGTTCGCCCACCGATCGGTTTGCGCCAAAACCTCAGCCCTTGTGCTGGCGGTAGGCCTCCTCGGCCGCGTCCAGGACCGCGGCGAGGTCGCCGCCCGCGGTCGCGGTGGCGACGGCGGCGACCGTGCCCTCGACGAAGGGGGCGTCGGCGAAGCGGACCGGGAACGGCAGGCCGTGCTCGTCGGCCTCGGTGAGCAGGGCCCGTACGGTCGTGACCGCGCTGCCCAGGTCGGCCAGCACGACGACGCCGTGGCCCTGGTCGACCCGGCGGGTGGCGGCGGCCACCAGGACGGCGCTGATGCCGGGTCCGGCGGCCGGGTCGCCACCGGTGGCGGCGACCGGGGCGGGGGAGTCGGATCCGGTCAGCGCGAGCGCCAGGGTACGGACGGCGGTGGCCAGTTCCTGGCTGTGGGACACCAGGACGATGCCGACCCGGCCGTGCGCGGGCGGCCGGCCGCGGGTCGGCCGGGGCAGCGGGGCGCCGGAGGGCGGGGTGCGGGGCGCCGGGGGGTGGGCCGAGGGGGCGTCCGAGATGGGGATGACATCGGCGCGGGCGCCGTCCCGGCGGTTCATCGGCTGCTCCCTGCGGGGGTCTCGGGTCGGGACCGGTCCGGGCGGTGTGCCGGGCGGGGCGCCGGGCCGCGGACCGGACGTCGGGTCGAGGTCCTCCTCACTCTGGCAGCTGCCCGCGGCCCCGCCGGGCGGACACGCCCGCCGCCCGCCGGGCGCCGCCGGTGCCCGGCCGGGTGGAGACCTCGTCAACCCGCTGACCGGGGCGGGCGGGTGTGGCTAGGCTGGCCGGGAAAGCCGTCGGGAGGAGACCGAGCAGTGGCATCGAACAGCGGGACTGACGTGGAGACGGCCGGCGCCCGGGGAGCCGGGGCGGGGCCCGAGCTCGCGCCCAGCGGGAAGCCCAGGGTGGACTTCACCGGCGCGACGTGGCTGTGCAGCAGCCAGGGGGTCGGGGACGTCCAGATCGCGTTCGTGGACGGGTACATCGGGATGCGGGACGGCCGTCAGGAGGACGGGCCGGTACTGGTGTTCACGCCGGGCGAGTGGCGGGCCTTCGTGCTCGGCGCGCGGGACGGCGAGTTCGACCTCACCTGAGTCGTCGCACGGGCCCGGGAGGGCGAGCGTGTAGTCGTGGGGCGGCCCCGGGGACGGGGTTCGCCCCACGGGCGTTCCAGGAGTCCCTCCGAGGAGCGGCGCGGGGTTCGCCACGGGCCGCCGCGGATCCGATACGGAAGGGCCGCTGACGGCACGGAAAGGCCGCTGACGGGTCGTCGGAGGGTCGCCGCAGGGCCGACTCGCAGCCGGCTCACGGCCGGTTTCAGGTAGGGATCATCACAACAGATGATCTATTGAGCGTGCCTCGTCAGAATTTCTGTTGACTGTTAGACAAACGCAGCTCAGAGTATGAGCACAGGCAGACGCCGTGCCCACCGCCCCCACGCGGCCAGACACGGCGCCTGCTGTGCGGCCCGGCAGCGTTGCCGGGCCATCCTCCCAGTAGTCCCCTGCGCACCGGGGTGCGTCGGCCGGTCCCGGCCCACGAGGGGCCGGCAGTCGCCGGGAGGTCGGCGCCGAATCCGAGAGCGACTCGGACCGCGGCACCATGTGCTCGGGACCCGCACGCCCCCACGCGGCGGCGTCCCGAGCAGATCCACGGGAGCGACGGGCCGGGGCCCCGCGGATCTGGTCTCTTGTTGCGTGAACTGCACGGAACTGCAGGAACTGCATGGAACTGTTGGCTTGTGGCTGTGCTGTGTGCGACGACGAAGCTGGGTGCTCGGCGGATCGGCACGACGATGTGCACAGTGAGGGATACGCGTGTAGGGCCGCGTATGCGACATGCCGTCCCCCCGGAGGGTGAAACCCAGAACGGCTGTCGTGCTGAACCGAACGTAGCCCGGACGGTTGCTCAGAGTCAACATTGGTCTCTGAGCGTGGATCTCCCGCCGGTGCCCCACCCACCCCGCGAGCGTGGTGTGCCGGACACGTACGATGTTCCCATGTCTTTTCTCCGCCGTCGCTCCGGACAGCCCGCCGGCCCGGACTTCGACGTGCTCGCGATGGACCCGGGCGACTGGCCCGGCGACTTCGGTGCGGCCATGATGACCGGCCCGGACGGCTCCTGCCAGGGGATTTTCCTGCGCTACGACCTGTTCGGCGGCAGAGGCCCGGCGATGTTCATCGGCAACCTCCCCGAGGGCTCGCCGGCCCGGGAGACCGGTGACGACGTCCCCTTCGAGGTGCGCCAGCTGCTCGCGGCCCTGGAGAACGACGAGCCGGTCGACTTCGTCTCGGCCGAGGACTTCCCGGTCATGCTCGGGGACGACCTGCTGATCGTGAAGAAGGTCAAGGTCAGCGAGGAGCGTGTGTTCTGCGCCCAGTTCGGCCGCAGCGACGGCGTCCAGGTCACGATCGCGTCCTGGGACCGACCGATTTCGGACGACCTGTATCAGCTCCTGAAGCCGCTCCCCGCGGACATGTTCCAGCAGGGCTGAAAACCGCCGTCCGCCCCTCGTTCGTCCGCCGTCCACCCGGTGCTCGTCCGGCGGCCGTTCGCCGTCCGGTCCCCGGGCCGCTGCTTGACGGTTTCGATCACCGGTTCGTACAGTCGCGGACATGTCGTGCCGTCTCCCGCTGCTGACCCGCCGCAGCTACCTGGACCTGCGGCGCACCGCCAGCGCGGCGTGTCCGGGCCACTGAACGGCGGAAGCGCGTCCGGCCGAGCGGCCGGAACCGATCCGGGGTCGGACCCCCTGCCGAACCGGGTCCGGACCTGCGCGCCGCCGACCGACGGTGCGAGCCCGCCCGGCGGGCCGCCCGCAGTTGCCGAGCCCCTGCTGCCGCCCGGAGGCACCCGCACCATGACCACGACCGCCGCCGACCCGTCGCCCGTCGCCGCCGCCCTCGCGGGGCTGCCCCGAGTGGTCGACCTGCTCGCCGCCCGCGCCGAGGAGCACGACCGGGACGCGACCTTCCCCTACCAGGGCATCGAGGCGGTGCACGAGGCCGGGCTGCTCACCCTCACCGTGGCGCAGCGGTACGGCGGTCCGGGCGGCACGCTCGCCGACACCGTCCGGGTGCTGTCCCAACTCGGCCGCGGGGACGCCTCGGTGGCCGTCGTGACCGCGTTCACGCTGCTCCAGCACGCCGAGCAGGCCCGCCGGGCGCCGTGGCCGGCGGCGGGCTACCGGAGGCTGCTGACGGAGTCCCGGCGCGGGCCCGCCCTGGTCAACACGCTGCGCGCGGAGCCCGGCGGCCGGCCGGGGGCGCTGCCGGGGACGGTGGCCCGGCGGGACGGGGACGGCTGGCGGCTCACCGGGCGCAAGACGTACTGCACCGGGGCCGAGGCGCTGGCCTGGATGGCGGTGACGGCGCGGACGGACGAACCGGAGCCGCGGGTCGGCACGTTCCTGGTCCGCGGCGAGAGCGAGGGCGTGGAGATCGATCCCACCTGGGACCAGCTGGGCCTGCGGGCCAGTGCCAGCCACGACGTGGTGCTGGACGCGGTCCGGGTGCCCGCCGAGCTCGCGCTCGGGCTCACGGTCGCGCGCCGCGCCGAGGGCGGGCAGGACGCGCCGGAGCGGACGGCGGGGGACCGCGTCGCGGAGGCCGAACTCGCCCGTGCCTGGCACGATCTGGCCCTCTCCGCGGTCGCGGTCGGGGTGGCGAGGGCGGCGCAGGCCTGGCTCGTCCGGTTCCTGAACCAGCGGACTCCGGCCAATCTGACCGAGCCGCTCGGCGTCCTGCCGCGCTACCGCTGCGCGCTCGGCGAGATCGAGGCCCAGCTGATCGGCGCCGAGGAACTGGTCGAGGGGCTGGCCGCGCGGGTGGACCGGGGAGAGCGGGAGGCCGTCGTGCGGACCGGACCGGCCCACCTGCTGGCGACCAGGGCCGCGACCGCCGCCGTCCAGCAGGCCGTCGCGCTGACCGGCAACCCGGGGCTGAGCCGGCGTCACCCGCTGGAGCGCTACCTGCGGGACGTGCTCAGCAGCCGGGTGCACCTGGCACCCGAGGAGGCCGTCCTGGAGTCCGCCGGCCGGGCCGCCCTGGAGCGCGGCGCCCGGCCGTAGGGC
>NZ_JBHYWI010000077.1:0-46092 GCF_042751525.1 Kitasatospora sp. NPDC059408 | reverse complement strand
GCTCACGGGTGCGCACCCGTGAGCCGCCCCCGGCCCTTCGCGTTCGGCGGTCGCCGTCCTCAGATCGTCACGGTGGCCCGGAAGAGGGTGGTGGCCGTGCCGGAGAGGCGGGTGGGGGTGCCGGTGGCGGGGAGGAAGGCGGACTCGCCGCGGGAGAGGTCGAGGACGGTGCCGTCGGGGCCGGTGAGGCGGGCGGTGCCGGCGGTGCAGAGCAGGATCTGCGGGGTGCGGCCGTCGATCTCGCGGTCGGTGCCGTCCAGCCGGAAGCGGGAGAGGCGGAACTCGTCGATCGGGACGGGGTAGAGCTCCTCGCCCGGGGTGCCGTCCACCGGGGTGGGGTGGAGGACGTCGGGGGCGCCGGCCTCGAAGACGACCACCTTCATGAGCTCGGGCACGTCGATGTGCTTGGGCGTGAGGCCCGCGCGCAGCACGTTGTCGGAGTTGGCCTGGAGCTCGACGCAGACGCCGTGCAGGTAGGCGTGCGGCACGCCGGCGCCCAGGTAGAGGGCCTCGCCCGGGTGCAGCCGGAAGTGGTTGAGCAGCAGGCCGGCGATCAGGCCGCGGTCGCCGGGGAAGTCGCGGGTGATCCGGGCGTACGCCGCGTAGGGGCCCTGCGGGTCCTCCTTGGCGGCGAGGTCCACCTGCGCGGCGGCCTGCCGGACGGCGTCGGCGGCGGTCGCGTCGTCCATGGTGAGGATCGCGGCCAGCGCTCGGCGCAGCGCCTCGGGCTCGTCCCCGGCGCTCAGCAGCTCGATGACCGGGGCGAGCGCGGGCACCGCCAGGCCGGCCAGCAGCGCGGCCGCCTCGGCGGCCGGGCGGAAGCCGCACAGGCCCTCGAACTCGTCGAGCGCGCAGATGAGTTCGGGCTTGTGGTTGGCGTCGCGGTAGTTCCGCCGGGGGGCGTCCAGCGGGATGCCGAGGGCGTTCTCGGCGGCGAAGCCGGCCCGGGCCTGGTCGAGCGTGGGGTGGGCCTGGATGGAGATCGGGATGCCGGCCGCGAGGATCTTGAGCAGGAACGGCAGGGTGGGCCCGAAGCGCGCGACGGTCGCGGTGCCGAGCTCGCCCTCGGGGTCCGCGGCGATCAGCTCGTCCAGCGGGCGAGGCCCCGCGCCCCGGTCCGTGCGGGAGGGGTCGCCGGGGTGGGCGCCCATCCACAGTTCGGCCTGCGGCTCGCCGGTGGGGTCCTGCCCGAGGAGTTCGGGGAGGGCGGTGGCCGATCCCCAGGCGTACGGGCGGATGGTGTTGACGAGCCTGTCCATGCGCGCGGTCCTACTCCTTCGCTGCGGTGGCGGGGTGTGCCGGATCGGCGGCCAGCGGATCGTCCTCGGCGGGCCGGGCGGGCGGTCCGGGCCGGGGCGAGGCATCGACCCTAGCCGACGCGCGTCACGTGAGGGGAAACGGCGGGCGTCCGGTGCGAGTGCCGTGGTCGCGGCGGCGATCGGGCCGGGGTCCGGCAGGTGCGGTAGTAGGATGCCAGGACCCAGTTGTTTCCACCGTGCGCAGCAGTTTCCGCCGCGGAACCCCTCGGCGGGCCGCCGACGGGAGCGGCGTTCCGGAGTGCGGGCGCGACGGTGACCGGCACTCCCGCCATTGGCCGAGAGGTTTGTACGTGACCGTGAACCAGCCGCGTTTTGCTGATCTCGGCAAGGTGCTGGTGATCATTCCGACGTTCAACGAGGCGGAGAACGTCGAGCGGATCGTCGGACGGGTCCGCACCTCGGTGCCCGAGGCGCACGTCCTGGTGGCCGACGACAACAGCCCCGACGGCACCGGTGAGCTCGCCGACAAGCTGGCCGCCGAGGACCAGCACGTGCACGTCCTGCACCGCAAGGGCAAGGAGGGCCTGGGCGCGGCCTACCTCGCGGGCTTCCGCTGGGGCATCGACAACGGCTACGACGTCCTGGTCGAGATGGACGCGGACGGCTCGCACCAGCCCGAGGAGCTCGACCGGCTGCTCGCCGCGCTGCGCGGCGCCGACCTGGTGCTCGGCTCCCGCTGGGTGCCCGGCGGCCGGGTGGTGAACTGGCCGAAGTCGCGCCTGCTGCTCTCCCGCGGCGGCTCCACCTACTCGCGCCTGATGCTGGGCGTGCCGATCCGCGACGTCACCGGCGGCTACCGCGCCTTCCGCAAGGAGACGCTGCTCGGCCTGGGCATGGACGAGGTGGCCTCGGCCGGCTACTGCTTCCAGGTCGACCTGGCCTGGCGCACGGTGAAGGCCGGCTTCAAGGTCGCCGAGGTGCCGATCACCTTCGTCGAGCGCGAGCTGGGCGCGTCCAAGATGAGCCGCAGCATCGTGATCGAGGCGCTCTGGCGGGTGACCTCGTGGGGCATCGCGGACCGGGTGGCCCGGCTGCGGGGCGCGAAGCGGCGCTGAACCCCTGACGTTCCGGGCGAAGGGCCCGCCGGCTGTGTGAACAGCGGGCGGGCCCTTCGTCGTGTCCGCGGTCGTGCGCGGGTCGGGCCGACTCTCAGCAGCCGCCCTTGAGGGCGCTCTCCGGGAGGTACTGGTCGGCCCAGACGGCCAGCTCGTCGAGCGCGGGGCGCAGGGCCGCGCCCGCGTCGGTGAGGCGGTAGCTCACGCGCAGCGGCGGGCCCGCGTCGACCTCGCGCAGGACCAGGCCGGCCTCGGTCAGCTCGGTGAGGCGGTCGGAGAGCATGCGCTCGCTGATGCCGGGGACGGCGCGGCGCAGCTCGGAGAAGTAGGCGGGGCCGCCGTGGTTGAGCACGCCCACGAGCAGGCCCGTCCAGCGCTTGCCGAGCAGCGTGAACACCCGGGTGAGGGCCAGCTCGACGTTGAAGCAGGTGCGCTGTTCGGCGCACGCGTCGGAGGCGGCCGGTTGGCGGTCGGTCACTACCTCGTGCTCGGACATGGCTCCAGCGTACCTGACCGATCCCTAGTGACTGCAGAAAAGTAAGCTGCTACGGTAGTTGCAGCTGCGGGGGAAAAGGCAGCTACTTATCCGATGGAGGTACCGTCATGCCCACCCTGCTCCACATCGACTCGTCCGCCGTCGCCGACGGCTCCGTCTCCCGCGAGGTCTCGGCGGCGTTCCGGGCCGCCTGGCAGGCCCAGCACCCCGAGGGCACGGTGGTCTACCGCGACCTCGCCGCCGATCCGGTCCCGCACCTCGACGTGCACGGGATCTCGGCGACCTTCGTCCCCGCCGGGGGCCGCACCGCCGAGCAGGACGCCGCGCTCGCCCTGCGCGAGGAGCTGATGACCGAGCTGGAGCAGGCCGACGCGATCGTCATCGGCAGCCCGATGTACAACTTCACGATCCCGTCCACCCTCAAGGCCTGGCTCGACCAGGTCATCCTGATGGGCCGCACCGCCGGAGAGACGCCCTCCGCCAAGGGCACCCCGGTCACCGTGGTCGCCGCCCGCGGCGGCTCCTACGCGCCCGGCGCGCCGCGCGAGCCGTACGAGTTCGTCACCACCTACCTGGAGAAGGTGCTGACCGGGATGCTCGGGCTGGAGGTCGACTTCATCGTCCCCGAGTTCACCCTGGCTCCGAAGGTGCCGGCGATGGCCGACTTCGTGCAGAACGCAGCCGACTCCAAGGCCCGCGCGCTGGAGGACGCCGCCCGCAGGGCCAAGGAGCTCGCCGCCTGAGGCCCGGCCCGGCCGCCGACGTGACCCTCGCCGGAAGGCGCGCCCGCACGGGCGCGCCTTCCGCGTATTCGGGCGCCCGTTCTCCCATGCTGTAGGGCGCAGACCGGTGGGGCGCAGAGAGCCCGGCCGCCGACCAGAGGGAGCAACCCGTGACGTCGTCCCCGCCCGAGGAGAGCGCCGACGCGGACCGCGCGGAGACCGGGGAACAGCCCGTCCGGCCGCTGGAGATCGACGTCTTCACCGGCCCCGAGTCGGCCTTCTTCGCCACCTCCACCCTGATCCTCGGCGAGCGGACCGCGATCCTGGTCGACGCCCAGCTCACCCGCAGCGCCGGACGCGAACTCGCCGAGTGGGTGGCCGGCAAGGGGCGGCGCCTGCTCGCCATCGTCGTCACCCACCACCACCCGGACCACTACTTCGGCGCCGAGGAGGTGCTGAAGCTCTTCCCCGAGGCCCAACTGCTCGCCGCACCGGCGGTCGTCGACGGCATCCACCGCACCGTCGCCGCCAAGGTCGCCCAGTGGAAGCCCGTGTACGGCGACGACATCCCCGACCACCCGCTGATCCCGGCCCCGCTGCTGCCGCAGCCGCTGATGCTCGACCGCCAGGTGATCCCCGTGCTCATGCTCGGGCAGGGCGACTGCGGCGACTCCACCGTCGTCCACGTGCCCAGCATCCGCACCGTGATCGCCGGGGACTTCGTCTACAACGGCACCCACGTGTGGACCGCCGACACCACCCCCGCGCAGCGCGTCACCTGGGGACACAACCTCGGACGCATCGCCGACCTCGACGTCGACCGGGTGATCGCCGGGCACCGGGCGCCCGACCAGGGCCACGACGCGACCCGGGTGCTCGCCTTCACCGGCGAGTACCTGCAGGACTTCGACCGGCTGCTGGCCGAGCACCCGGACGACGCGGAGGCGCTGGTCACGGCGGTGAACGAGCGGTACGGGGAGCTGACGCTGCCGGTCGTCCTGGAGCTGGGCGCGGCGGCGAACGTCGCGCGGGCGGGCGAGGAGTCGCCGGACGGGGACGACGATGTGGTGGAGGGCGAGGAGGACGAGGAGGACGCGGCCGGGTAGGGCGGATACTGGCGGCATGACGCCGTACGACGTGATCGTTCCGGCGGGCGGGGCCGCCCGGCGCCTCGGCAGGGCCGACAAACCCGGGCTGACCGTCGGCGAGACCACCCTGCTCGACCGGGTGCTCGCCGCCTGCACCGGAGCCCGCACCACCGTCGTGGTCGGCCCGGACCGCCCCACCACCCGCACCGGCGTCCGCTGGACCCGCGAGCAGCCGCCCGGCGGCGGGCCGGTCGCCGCCGTCGCGGCCGGGCTCGACCTGGTCGACGCCGCGACGGTGCTGCTGCTCGCCGCCGACCTGCCGTTCCTCGACCGGCGCACGGTCGAGCGGCTCGTCACCGCCCTCGAAGACGCGCAACCGGCGGTCGAGGCGGCCGTCCTGGTGGACGCCGGCGGCCGCGACCAGCCCCTCGCCGCCGCCTACCGCACCGCCGCCCTGCGCAGTGCCCTGGCCGCCCTCGGCGACCCGTCCGGCCTCCCGCTGCGTCGCCTCACCGGCGGCCTGGGACGGCTGCTGGTCGCGGACACGGACAACGTGGCGTACGACTGCGACACGTGGGAGGACCTGGAACGGGCCCGCGAGTGGGACCGGGACGGGAGGTAGGGGGAGCAGAGGGCCGTGCGGCGGGTGCTGCGGACGGGTGCTCACCAGGCGGCGGGCGGGGTCGTGAGGGAAACGACGCGCCCCGCACACCGGGGGAACATCCCGGGGAAACCGCCGATCAGGCAGCATGGGGCGCATGGAGCGCACGCTGGATGACTGGATCGCGGAGGTCCGCGCCGAACTCGGGATCGACCTGGACGTCGATGTCCGTGGCCTGCTGGACCTCACCCGGGTGGTCGCGCACGGGGTGGCCAGGCCGGCCGCGCCGCTGACCGCCTTTCTGATCGGGTACGCGGCCGCCCAGCAGGGCGGCGGCCCCGAGGCCGTCGCCGAGGCGGCCCGCCGCACCGCCGTGCTCGCCGAGCGCTGGAGCGCGCCGGACGGGCCGGACGGGCCGGGCCGGCCGTGACGGCCGTCGAGGAGACCGCCGTGACCGCGCCCCCGGCCGGGCCCGGCACCATGGCCTGGCCACTGGCCCGCGAGACCGCCCGCCGGGCCGGGTTGCGCCCGCTGCCGCCGGTCGTGCTGCCGCTCGCCGCCGCCCTCGGCCACACGCTCGCCGAGCCGCTGGCCGCCCTCACCGACCTGCCCGCCTTCGACACCTCCGCCATGGACGGCTGGGCGGTCGCCGGCCCCGGCCCCTGGCGGGTCGCCGGGCGGCTGCTGGCCGGGCGGGCCGCCGTCGCGCCGCTGGCCGACGGCACCGCCGTCGAGATCGCCACCGGCGCCCAACTGCCGCCCGGTGCCACCGCCGTGCTGCGCCGCGAGCACGGCTCGACGGACGGCGCGCTGCTGCGGGACTGCGGTCCCCGGCCGACGACCACCGGCCAGGACGTCCGTCCGCGCGGCCAGGAGTGCCGCCGGGGCGAGGCCTTGCTGCCCGGCGGCACCCCCGTCGACGCGGCGGTGCTCGGCCTCGCCGCCGCCTGCGGCCACGACCGGCTCCCGGTCCGCCGCCGCCCGGTCGTCGAACTCCTCGTCCTCGGTGACGAGTTGGTCGCGTCCGGGGTGCCGGGGCCCGGTCTCGTCCGGGACGCGCTCGGACCGATGCTGGCGCCGTGGCTGCGGGCGTGCGGTGCCGAGGTGGCCGAAGTCCGCTCCGTCCGGGACGACTTCGGGCTGCTGCGGGACGCGCTCCGGCACTCCACCGCCGACGTCGTCGTCACCACCGGCGGCACCGCGGCCGGCCCGGTCGACTTCCTGCACCGCGCGCTCGACGAGGTCGGCGCCCGGCTGCTGGTCGACGGCGTCGCCGTCCGCCCCGGCCACCCGATGCTGCTCGCCGAACTTCCACCGGGCGGGCTCCCGGGCGAACTCCCCGGCGGTCGCCACCTGGTGGGCCTGCCGGGCAACCCGCTGGCCGCCGTCGCCGGCACCGTCACGCTCGCGCTGCCGCTGCTGCACGCCCGCAGCGGCCGGCCCGCCGACGGCCCGGCCCCCGCGCCCGCCGCCGTCCCGCTGGCCGGGCACCCGACGGACACCCGGCTGCTGCCCGTCCGGCGCACCGCCGACGGCGTCGTCCCGCTCGCCTTCGACGGGCCCGCCATGCTGCGCGGCCTGGCCCGGGCCGAGGCGCTCGCCGTCGTCCCGCCGGGCGGTGCGCGGGCCGGCGACCTCGTCGAGCTGCTGGAGGCTCCGTGAGCGGGCGAACCGAGGAGGGGCGCGCATGAGCAAGCTCCTGCGCGGGCCCGCGCCGGGCACCGAGCCGTGGGCGGACGCCGGGATCGTGCTGCCCGCCCGGCGCAGCGCGCCCGCCGTCCGGCAGGTCGGCTCGCGGCTGCTGCTCGCGCTCGCCGTCCTGGTCGCCACCACGGTGATCGTCTACCTCGACCGGGACGGCTACAACGACAACGCCGGCGGCGGGCTCGACTTCCTCGACTCCGCGTACTACGCGACCGTGACGCTCTCGACCACCGGGTACGGCGACATCACGCCGTACAGCTCGGGCGCCCGGCTCACCAACATCCTGGTGATCACCCCGCTGCGCGTGCTGTTCCTGATCATCCTGGTCGGCACCACGCTAGAGGTGCTCACCGAACGCACCCGCCAGCAGTGGCGGTTGAACCGCTGGAGGTCCACCGTGCGCGAGCACACCGTCGTGATCGGGTACGGCACGAAGGGCCGCAGCGCCGTCGACACGCTGCTCGGGCAGGGCGTGAAGAAGGACGAGATCGTCGTCGTCGACCCGCAGCGCAAGGTGATCGAACACGCCTCCCAGCACGGGCTCGTCGGCGTCGTCGGCGACGCCACCCGCACCGACACCCTGCTGCGCGCGGCGCTGCCGACGGCCGCCCGGGTCGTCGTCGCGCCCGAGCGGGACGACACCGCCGTCCTGGTCACGCTGACGGCGCGCCAGCTCAACAAGGCCGCCACCGTGGTCGCGGCCGTCCGCGAGGACGAGAACGCGCCGCTGCTGCGCCAGAGCGGCGCGGACGTCGTCGTCACCAGCTCCAGTTCGGCCGGCCGGCTGCTCGGGCTGTCCATGCTCAGCCCGCACGCCGGGGCGGTCATGGAGGACCTGCTCACCTACGGCAACGGCCTGGACGTCGTCGAGCGGCCGGTCACCCGGGCCGAGGCCGGGCACAGCCCGCGCGCGTGCGAGGACCTCGTGGTGGCGGTGGTCCGCGGCCGGCGGGTGATCAACTACACCGAGCCGGAGGCCGCCGTGCTCCAGCTCACCGACCGGGTGATCGTCATCAAGTCGGCGGGGTGACGCAGCCGTTGCCCCGGGCCGGGGGCGGCGCGCAGTAGGTTCGGGGCATGCATGCGATGACGATTCCCGTACCCGGTGGTCCCGAGGCGCTCGTCTGGGCGGAGGTGCCGGACCCGGTGCCCGGTGAGGGCGAGGTGCTGGTCGACGTGGTGGCCACCGCCGTCAACCGGGCCGACCTGCTCCAGCGGCAGGGCTTCTACAACCCGCCGCCCGGCTCCCCGGTGTACCCGGGGCTCGAATGCGCCGGGCGGATCGCCGCCCTCGGGCCGGGCGTGTCCGGCTGGGCCGTCGGCGACGAGGTGTGCGCGCTGCTGGCCGGCGGCGGCTACGCGCAGCGCGTCGCGGTGCCGACCGGGCAGCTGCTGCCGCTGCCGAAGGGGCTCGGCTTCGAGGAGGCCGCGGCGCTGCCCGAGGTGGCCTGCACGGTGTGGTCCAACGTCTTCCTCACCGCGCACCTGCGGCCCGGCGAGACCGTGCTGGTGCACGGCGGCGCCAGCGGCATCGGGACGATGGCGATCCAGCTGGCCAAGGCCGTCGGCGCCCGGGTGGCGGTCACGGCCGGCAGCGCCGGGAAGCTCGCGCGGTGCGCCGAGCTCGGGGCGGACATCGTGATCGACTACCGGGAGCAGGACTTCGTCGAGGCGCTCCGGGAGGCCACCGACGGGGCCGGGGCGGACGTGATCCTCGACATCATGGGCGCCAAGTACCTGCAGCGGAACGTCGACGCGCTCGCCGTCAACGGACGGCTGGTGATCATCGGGCTGCAGGGCGGGGTGAAGGGGGAGCTGGACCTCAACACGCTGCTGCGCAAGCGCGGCGCGGTCGTCGCCACCAACCTGCGCGGGCGGCCGCTGGCCGAGAAGGCGGCGATCGTGGCGGCGGTGCGGGAGCACGTGTGGCCGCTGGTCGAGTCGGGCGTGGTCAAGCCGGTCGTCGACCGGGTGCTGCCGCTGACGGAGGCCGGGGCGGCGCACGGGGTGCTGGAGCGGGGGGAGCAGGTGGGCAAGGTCGTGCTGCGGGCCTGAGGCCTTGCGGGTGCGGCGGCACCGGCGCCCGCGGGGCGTCCGAAATGCCCTGATTGCCGGAGTGTGTGAGGCTGGTCCGGAGCTGTCCCGCCGCCGACCCCGCCCCGCGCGGTCGGCCGTCGGAAGGACCTCCGACCGTGGCCGCACCAACGCACGCGCACCTCGGGCCGCTGCCCGCCGCTCCCTCCCGCCGCCCCGCCCGGGCCCGCCGGCTGGCCGCGGCGGCCGTGCTCGGGCTGGTCCTGCCGCTGGCCGCCGCGACGGTGGCCGTCGCCGCCCCCGGACCGGGGGCGGCGACCTCGGCGGAGGCCGCGGACCGGGCCGACGGCGCGGACCGGTCGGACGGGCCGGACGGGTCCGGCTGGTCCGGGGGCGCCGTCCCGTCCGCCGCGCCGCCGGAGCGTGCGGCCACCCACTCCCGCCCGGACGACTGGGACCCGCGCGCCCACCGCCACCGGCCCGCCGCGCCGGAGCAGGCGCCGGACACATCGCCGCAGCAGCCGCCGGACCAGGCGCCCGACCAGGCGTCCGACGGGGCCGTCGAGCAGGTCCCGGACCAGTCCGCCGAACAGGCTCCCGGGGCCGCCGACGCCGACGCCCCGGACACCCCGGCCGACGACGCGGCCCCGGACACCGCCGCGACGGCCGCCACGCAGGCCATCGCCGCCCCCACCGTGATCCCGGCCCGCTGGGGCGACGCCTCCACCCTGCAGCTCCCCCTCGGCGCCGGCCTGGGCCTCATCGGCTGCGGCCTCGGCCTGGTCGGCCTGCGTCTGCGCAGGGGCTGGTAACCGCCCGACGGGAGACGGGCGGCGGGGCGGGGCGGCCGTGCGCGCGGGTTCGGATCCGGCGGAGGAGGGTCGGTGCGGCGCGGGTGGGTGTGGGGGAGGTTGTGTGCGGGGTTGCGGTGGATCGGGGGGTGCTGCGGCGGTGCGGCGCGCGAGAACTGAGTATCCGTACGGATTCCCGAGGGGCCGGCCGGGGCGTACCGTCGGGACCGGCCGTGCGGGCCGGGGGCTTCCGCCCGACCAACCCCAGTGAGAGAGAATGTTGTTCATGACGAATCCGATGAACGAGAGCTCGTCGCAGGACGGCCAGAAGGTGCTGATCCTCGGACCGGACGGGATGCCGGTGGGCCAGGGGTTCGCGGGCCCGGCGGGGGACGACGAGGGCGAGGGGCCGCGCGAGCTCCCGGTGACCGAGATGGTCGAGCAGCCCGCCAAGGTCATGCGGATCGGCAGCATGATCAAGCAGCTGCTGGAGGAGGTCCGGGCGGCGCCCCTCGACGAGGCCAGCCGGGCGCGGCTGAAGGACATCCACGCGAGCTCCATCAAGGAGCTGGAACTGGGCCTGGCTCCCGAGCTGGTCGCCGAGCTGGAGCGGCTTTCGCTGCCGTTCACCGAGGACTCCATCCCGACCGAGGCGGAGCTGCGGATCGCGCAGGCCCAGCTGGTCGGCTGGCTGGAGGGGCTGTTCCACGGGATCCAGACCGCGCTGTTCGCGCAGCAGATGGCCGCGCGGGCGCAGCTGGAGCAGATGCGCCGGGCGCTGCCGCCCGGTCTGCACGGCGGCGAGCCGGACGAGGACGAGCCCGGCCAGGGCCGCGGGATCCGCTCCGGCCCCTACCTGTAGGCCCACCCGCGGCCCGCGGCCCCACCCGCGGCCCGCGCCCGCACGGCGCACCCGCCGGTCGTACCGGGACGGCCCGCCGCCGGGCGGGCTACCGGCGGGTAGCCACCGGGCCGATCCCCGCGGAGCGGCCCTGGACCGATCACCGTCGGCGGGAGCCGATACCCTGGCCCCCTGTCGCAGGCCGGTGCAGCCGCCGCGGCAGGGGGCCGGGCCGGCCGACGGGCCCGGACCGCAGCACGTACGGACGAGACCGAACGTCACGGTCGCGGCGGTGACGCCCGCGCCGAGGGGGAGCAGCAGATGAGCGAGCACGGCAACGCGGCGGTCGAGGGCTACTCCCTGGGCAACGGCCGCTACGTGTTGCAGCGGCTGCTGGGCGAGGGCGGCATGGCATCCGTGCACCTCGCGTTCGACAGCGTGCTGGGCCGCCAGGTCGCGCTGAAGAGCATGCACAGCGAGCTGGGCCGGGACGACTCGTTCAAGGAGCGGTTCCGCCGCGAGGCGCAGGCGGTGGCCCGCCTGGAGCACCCGAACATCGTCACGGTGTACGACAGCGGCGAGGACGTCGCCCCCGACGGCTCCAGCACGCCGTACATCGTCATGCAGCTGATCGACGGCAAGGGCCTGCGCGAGACGATCAACGAGGCCGTCGCGCAGTACGGCGCGATGCCGACCGAGGAGGCCCTGCGGGTCACCATCGGCGTGCTGAACGCGCTGGAGGCCTCGCACGACATGGGTCTCGTGCACCGCGACATCAAGCCCGGCAACGTCATGTTCGACCGCAAGGGCAACGTCAAGGTCATGGACTTCGGCATCGCCCGGGCGCTGGAATCCGGCGTCACGTCGATGACCCAGACCGGCATGGTGGTCGGCACCCCGCAGTACCTGTCGCCCGAGCAGGCCCTCGGCAAGCCGGTCGACGCCCGCTCCGACCTGTACTCGGTCGGCGTGATGCTCTTCGAGATGCTCACCGGCCAGCTGGTCTTCGACGGCGACTCGGCGTTCTCGATCGCCTACAAGCACGTGCAGGAGGAGCCGCCGGCGCCGTCCACGATGAACCCGTCGCTCCCGCCGGCGGTGGACGCGTTCGTGGCCCAGGCGCTGCGCAAGGACCCGGCGCACCGCTTCGCGAGCGCCGAGGCCATGCGGGACGAGGCGGAGCGGCTGATCGCCGAGCTCAAGGGCGGCGGCGGGCACTCGCTGCAGGCGAGCACGCCGCTGGTGATCAACGAGGGCCCGCGCTCGGTGCACGCCGCGCCGCAGAACCCGGCCACGCCGCACCCGCAGTACCTCCAGCAGGGCGGTGCGCCGCAGCAGCCGCAGTACCAGACGCCGCCGCCGGCCTACCAGACCCCGCGTCCGCAGGCCCCGCAGACGCCGCACCCCTTCCCGCAGCAGCAGCCGCAGTACCAGACCCCGCCGCCGGCGTACCAGACGCCGCAGCCGTTCCAGCGGCCCGCGCACACCCCGCCGCCGCAGCCCGTGCCGCCGTACCGGCCGAACCCGGCCCCGGCGGCCGGCGGGGGCGGCTGCTCGACGGCGGCCGTGGTCATCATGATCATCATCGGTGTGCTCGTCCTGGCGGGCATCATCATCGCGATCGTGATCAACAAGGCGAAGAACAACACCCACAGCACCACGTACGGCAGTGCCGCGCCGTCCGCCGTGGTGCTGGTGCTGGACGCCCCGGAGCGCTCCGGCCTGCTCTGACCGGTCGCGGCCGGATCGGGCGTGTCACGGCGCGCGCCGGAGGCGGTAGCGTTCGGGGATACGAAAGCGACAGGGCACCGCGATCCGAGCGAACGCCCGGGGCGAGGAGCGATGGCACAGACGCAGCATCCGGACGACGACGAGGGCGCCCGGGCGGCCGGCCGGACCGGCGGGGCCCCGCAGCCGAGCGCGCCCGGGAGCGACGCCGCGACCAGCGCGTTCCCGCCGGTGCCGCCCGGCGGCCCGCAGACCCCCGGGCGCGGCACCGCCGCCCCCCTGGGCACGGTCGGTGACGGCCGCTACCGGATGACCCACCGGCTCGGCCGCGGCGGCATGGCCGAGGTCTTCGCCGCCGAGGACATCCGGCTCGGCCGGACCGTCGCGGTCAAGCTGCTGCGCGGCGAGCTCGCCCAGGACGACATCGCCCGGGCGCGGTTCACCCGCGAGGCGCACGCCGTCGCGGCCCTCAACCACCACTCGATCGTCTCGGTCTACGACACGGGCGAGGAGTACTTCGGCGACGAGTCCACCCCGTACATCGTGATGGAGCTGGTCGAGGGCCGGACCGTCCGCGAACTGCTGGTGGACGAGGCCGCGCCGCCGGTCGACCAGGCGCTGATCATCATCGCCGGGGTGCTGGAGGCGCTCGCCTACAGCCACCGGCACGGCATCGTGCACCGCGACATCAAGCCCGCCAACGTGATCATCACGACCACCGGCGCGGTCAAGGTGATGGACTTCGGCATCGCCCGCGCGCTGACCGGCGGGGCCACCACCATGACCCAGACCGGCATGGTGATGGGCACCCCGCAGTACCTGTCGCCCGAGCAGGCCCTCGGCAAGCCGGTCGACCACCGCTCCGACCTCTACGCGGCCGGCTGCATGCTCTACGAGCTGCTGACGCTGCGCCCGCCGTTCACCGGCGACACCCCGCTCTCGGTGGTCTACCAGCACGTCCAGGACCCGCCGGTGCCGCCCTCGCAGGCCAACAGCCGGGTGCCGGTCGGCCTCGACGGGATCGTGCTGCGCTCGCTCGCGAAGAACCCGGACGACCGCTTCCAGGACGCCGACGAGTTCCGCGCGCACGTCCAGCACGCGCTGCGCGAGATGCACGGCGCGGCCGGGGCCGGCTGGGCCGGCGCCACGGCCGGGCTGCCCGCGGCGCCCGGCGACACCGGCGCCACGCAGGTGATCCGGCCGGACCAGACGGCGGCCACCGCGGCCTTCGGCGCGATCGGCGCGGGCGACGCGACCTCGGTGCTGCCGTACCACGGCGGCCGGCCGCCCGCGGGCCCGCACACCCCGTCCTCGCCCTACCAGGGCCCTGGCGGCCCCTACGACGACGGCCACGACGGCGGGGACGACGACGGGTACGGGCGGCGGCGCGGGCCGTGGGGCTGGGTGGCCGGCATCGCGGCCGTCCTGGTCGCGGCCGGCGTCGGCATCGCGCTCGCGCTCAGCGGCGGGGGCGGTGGCGGCGGTGGCGGCGGCACCAACCTCGGTCCCAGCACGCCCGCCCCGGCGGTGAGCAGCACCGACGCCACCACGCCGCCCGCGAGCGGCAGCCAGAGCCCGCCGGCCTCCAACACGAACAGCCGGAAGCCCTCGCAGCCGACCGACAACGGCAACTACGGCGGCGGCAACGGCGGCACCAACATGTCGCCGCAGCCGACGAACAAGCACACGCAGAGCCAGACGCCGACGCCGACCGGGACGCACTCCCCGACCGCCTCCTCGTCGGCGTCCAGCACCCCGACGACGGCGCCGTCGACGCCGAGCGGCGGCGGCAGCACGCCGACCGGCGCGAACCCGGGGACCAGCCAGCCGGCGCCGCCGACGGGCAAGCCCCCGATCACGCCGCCGCCGACGCTCGGCTGATCGGGGGCTGAACCGGCTTCCGGCCGGGGTCAGTTGGCGAAGGCGTCCAGGACCTGTTCGTACTCCTGGCACCACCACGCCAACTGGCCCGCGGAGGCGGGGTACAGCGGGTCGGCCCGGTGGTCGCCCCGCTGGTAGCGCCACTGCAGCATCCAGAAGTCGTTCAGCCGCTCCCACCAGACCCGGTGGGCGGCGGCGGCGAGGTGTTCGGGGGTGGCGGCGCCGGTGGCCCGGTAGGCCTGCGAGTAGTGCCGGACCCGGACGAGGTCGAGCGTGCCCGTCGTCCGGTCGTTGAAGAGCAGGGTGGCGGCGCGGACGGCCTCCTCGGCGCGCGGCTGCGGGCCGAGCTTGTCCCAGTCCAGGACGGCCACGACGCCGTCCGCCCCGGGCGCGCCGGGGGCGTCGAGCGCCGCCGGGTGGAGCAGGTTGAGGCCGTGGAAGTCGCCGTGGGTCCAGCCGGTGGGCGGGGCGGCCTGCGGGGCGGGGCGGCGGTGGGCGTGGTCGGCGAGCAGTTCCAGCCGTTCGGCGAGCCGGCGTTCGACCAGGGCGTCGAGGTCGCCGTGGGGGCGGTGGGCGCGGGCGTGTCCGAGCAGGTCGCGGGCGAGGTCGGCGCTGTCGAGCGGGTCGGCGCTGCGGTAGCCGTCGGGCTGGTCGAGCGGGGCGCAGACGTCGTCGAGCGCGCCGTGCAGGTGGCCGAGCAGCGCGCCGAGAGCGTCGCACTGCGGCAGGGGGAGCTCCGTACCGTGCCGGTGTCGGCCATCCACCCACGGGAACACGGCGAACAGCCGGCCGCCGGAGGAGGCCACCGTCCCGGCGCCGTCGGTGCGGGTCAGCGGGGGTGCGACGGGCAGGCCGAGGGCGTGCAGCGCGGCCATGGCGCGGTGGTGGGCGACGATCTTCGGACGGTTGGCGGTGGCGGCGTCGACGTAGCACTTCAAGAAATGGGGACCGGCCTCGGTCACGACCCGGTAGCCGCGGTTGAGCAGGCCCTCGGCGACCGGTTCGGCGGTCAGTATCCGTCCGATCGGGTAGCGGCACAGCACCTCGGCCAGGGCGGCGCGCGGGACGGGCGGGCTGAGGGTCCCTATCGGCGGGGCGGCGAGGTCGGGGCGGGCCGGGGCGCAGGCGAGGGTCTGGCTGAAAGTCACAGCCAGAGGTTATGGCCCCCTGGCGGGGGCCCTTGACAAGTCGTCAGAACTGTGATGCTGCCCGGGCTCAGTGCTGCTGGTCGGCCTGGTGCCGGGCCACGAAGGCCGCCGCCTGGGTGCGCCGCTCCATGCCCATCTTGGCGAGCAGACTGGAGACGTAGTTCTTCACCGTCTTCTCGGCCAGGTGCAACTCGTTGCCGATCTGACGATTCGTCATCCCCTCGCCGATCAGATCGAGGATCCGGCGCTCCTGCTTGGTGAGCTGGGCGAGCCGTTCGTCCTCCTTCTCGCCGCCGTCGCGCAGCCGGGCGAGCACCCGGCTGGTGGCGACCGGGTCGAGCAGCGACTTGCCGGCCGCGACGTCCCGCACCGCGGTGATCAGGTCGGTGCCGCGGATGGCCTTCAGGACGTAGCCGGAGGCCCCGGCCATGATCGAGTCGAACAGCGCCTCGTCGTCCGAGAAGGAGGTCAGCATCAGGCACTTCAGCTCGGGCAGCCGCGAGCGGACCTCCCGGCAGACCTCGACCCCGTTGCCGTCCGGCAGACGCACGTCGAGCACCGCCACGTCCGGGTGGACGGCGGGGATCCGGGTGATCGCCTCGGCGGCGGTGCCGGCCTCCCCGACCACCTCGATGTCGTCCTCGACCGAGAGCAGGTCGTGCACGCCCCGTCGGACCACCTCGTGGTCGTCGAGCAGGAAAACTCTGATTTGTCCGTTATCACTCACACCCAAAACCTCCCATATGACCCTACAAGTGGCCTCTCGTACGTACTGCCCCAGGGGCGTGTTCCGGCCAGACCGGTCCGAAACCGATACCGAGAACCCCCTTACGTACGGGCCGTCGCCCGGATAACGTGCGCTGGTGTCCTGAAGGCGCCCGAATTGAGAGCTGCGTCACGCGGTCCGTCACCCCCACCCAACCGACGGCGAGCCGAGCGCGGCACCCACGGGGTTGTAGGCCCTGAACAAGTAGGACGTCCTAGCGCAGGCGCGCCAAGGGCGGACGCTGGGTAACGTTCTCGTGAGGGACGCCGTCGGAACAGGATCACCACCTGCCCCGCAACAGGTGCGCATACCCACGCGCCCCGCGAGGCGGTGACCGGACCGGTCACCGGCGACCCCGGGCGGCCGGACAGACCGAGGAGTGAACGTGACCGTCAAAAGCACGGCGAGGGCCCGCAAGAAGGCGGCCCCCTCCGTCCCTGACACCCAGCGCGCCACGGGTACGGACGCCCAGCCGGAGCTCGTCCAACTGCTCACGCCGGAAGGCGAGCGGGTCGAGCACCCGGACTACCCGCTCACCACCACTCCGGAGGAGCTGCGCGCCCTCTACCGCGACCTGGTGCTGGTGCGCCGGTTCGACGGCGAGGCCACCGCGCTCCAGCGCCAGGGCGAGCTGGGCCTGTGGGCCTCGCTGCTCGGCCAGGAGGCCGCCCAGGTCGGCTCCGGTCGTGCCATGCGCACCGGCGACTACGCCTTCCCCACCTACCGCGAGCACGGCGTGGCCTGGTGCCGCGACGTCGACCCGCTGAACCTGCTCGGCATGTTCCGCGGCGTGAACCACGGCGGCTGGGACCCGAACGAGAAGAACTTCCACCTGTACACCATCGTGATCGGCGCGCAGGCCCTGCACGCGACCGGCTACGCGATGGGCATCACCAAGGACGGCGCGGACGACGCGGTCATCGCGTACTTCGGCGACGGCGCCTCCAGCCAGGGCGACGTCAACGAGGCCTTCACCTTCGCCTCGGTCTACAACGCCCCCGTGGTGTTCTTCTGCCAGAACAACCAGTGGGCGATCTCCGAGCCCACCACCACCCAGACCAAGATCCCGCTGTACCGCCGCGCCTCCGGCTTCGGCTTCCCGGGCGTCCGGGTCGACGGCAACGACGTGCTGGCCTGCCTGGCCGTGACCCGCTGGGCGCTCGACCACGCCCGCAGCGGCAACGGCCCGGTGCTGATCGAGGCGTTCACCTACCGGATGGGCGCCCACACCACCTCCGACGACCCGACCCGCTACCGGCTCACCGAGGAGACCGAGGCCTGGAAGGCCAAGGACCCGATCCTGCGGCTGCGCACCCTCCTGGAGAAGGAGGGCCTCGCGGACGAGGAGTTCTTCGCCGCGATCGACGCCGAGAGCGAGCAGCTTGGGCTGCGGGTGCGCGAGGGCGTGCGCAGCATGCCGGACCCGGACCCGACGCTGATCTTCGACCACGTGTACAGCGAGCCGCACGGGCTGGTCGATGAGGAACGGGCCGAGTACGTCCAGTACGCGGCCTCCTTCGAGGCGGGGGAGAACCTCTGATGGCCGGTCAGCTCAGCATCGCGAAGGCGCTCAACAGCGCCCTGCGCAAGTCGCTGGAGGACGACCCGAAGACCCTCCTGATGGGCGAGGACATCGGCAAGCTCGGCGGCGTCTTCCGGATCACCGACGGCCTGCAGAAGGACTTCGGCGAGGGCCGGGTCATCGACAGCCCGCTCGCCGAGTCGGGCATCGTCGGCACCGCGATCGGCCTCGCGCTGCGCGGCTACCGCCCGGTCGTGGAGATCCAGTTCGACGGCTTCGTCTACCCGGCCTTCGACCAGATCGTCTCCCAGCTGGCCAAGATGCACGCCCGCGCGCTCGGCCACGTCAAGATGCCGGTCACCATCCGGATCCCCTACGCGGGCGGCATCGGCGCGGTCGAGCACCACAGCGAGTCGCACGAGGCGTACTTCGCGCACACCGCCGGCCTGCGCGTGGTCACCCCGTCCAGCGCGCACGACGCGCACTGGATGCTGCGGCAGGCCATCGCCTCCGACGACCCGGTGATCTTCCTGGAGCCCAAGCGCCGCTACTGGGACAAGGGCGAGGTCGGCGACGCCGCCGACCTGGGCCTGTACGACGCCCGGATCGTCCGGCCCGGCACCGACGCGACGCTGATCGCGTACGGCCCGATGGTCAAGGTCTGCCTGGAGGCCGCCGCGGCCGCCGAGGAGGACGGCCGCCGCCTGGAGGTCGTCGACGTGCGCTCGCTCTCCCCGGTGGACTTCGCCACCCTGGAGGAGTCGGTCAAGCGCACCGGCCGGGCCGTCGTGGTGCACGAGGCGCCGGTGTTCCTGGGCATGGGCGCCGAGCTGGCCGCCCGCCTCACCGAGCGGTGCTTCTACCACCTGGAGGCGCCGGTCCTGCGGGTCGGCGGCTACTACGCGCCGTACCCGCCGTCCCGGGTCGAGGAGGCATTCCTGCCCGACCTGGACCGCGTGCTCGACGCCGTCGACCGCGCGCTCGCGTTCTGATACCGGGGAGCGAAGATGACCACCGAAGTTCGCTCGCTCCGCGAGTTCAAGATGCCCGATGTGGGCGAGGGCCTCACCGAGGCCGAGATCCTCAGCTGGTACGTCAAGCCGGGTGACACGGTGACGGACGGCCAGGTCGTCTGCGAGGTGGAGACCGCCAAGGCCGCGGTGGAGCTGCCGATCCCGTTCAACGGGGTCGTCGAGCAGCTCTTCTTCCCCGAGGGCGCGACGGTCGACGTCGGCACCGTGATCATCTCGGTCGCGGTCGCCGGGGAGGGCGGGGCCCCGGCTCCGGCCGCCCCCGCCGCGCAGGCCGCCCCCGCCGCTCCGGCGGCCGAGGCGCCGGCCGCGCCGGCCGAGCCCGAGCGGCGCGAGGTGCTGGTCGGCTACGGTCCGCGGACCGGCACCGCCCAGCGCCGGGCCCGTCGGACCACCACGACCACGGTCGTGGCCGCGCCGGCCGCCCCCGCGGCTCCGGCCCCGGTCGCGGCTCCCGTCGCGGCTCCTGCCGTGGCTCCTGTCGTGGCCGAACAGCACGCCGGCGAGCGGCCGTTGGCCAAGCCGCCGGTGCGCAAGCTGGCCAAGGACCTCGGCATCGACCTGCGCGCGGTCACCCCGACCGGCCGGGACGGCGTCGTCACCCGCGAGGACGTGCACGCGCACGCGTCGGCCCTGGCCGCCGCGGCCTCGGCTCCGGCCGCGGTCGCTGCCGCCGTTGTTGCCGCCGAGCCCGTCGCGGCCGAGCCGGCCGAGGCTCCGGTCGTCGTGTCCGGGTCCGCCGCGGGCGACGTCCGGGTGCCGATCAAGGGCGTTCGCAAGGCCACCGCGCAGGCCATGGTGGCCTCGGCGTTCACCGCGCCGCACGTCACCGAGTTCGTCCAGGTCGACGTGACCCGCACGATGAAGTTCGTCCGCCGGCTCAAGGAGAGCGGCGAGCTGGGCCGGGACGTCCGGGTCAGCCCGCTGCTGATCGTCGCCAAGGCGCTGCTCACCGCGATCAAGCGGCACCCCGAGATCAACGCGCAGTGGGACGAGGCGGCCCAGGAGATCGTCATCAAGGGCCAGGTGAACCTCGGCATCGCCGCGGCCACCCCGCGCGGCCTGATCGTGCCCAACATCAAGGACGCCGGCGCCAAGACCCTGACCGGGCTGGCCACGTCGCTCGGCGAACTGGTCGAGACCGCCCGCCAGGGCAAGACCTCGCCGGCCGACATGCAGGGCGGCACGGTCACCATCACCAACGTCGGCGTCTTCGGCGTCGACACCGGCACCCCGATCCTCAACCCGGGCGAGGCCGCGATCCTCGCCTTCGGCGCGGTCCGGGAGCTGCCGTGGGTGCACAAGGGCAAGGTGGTCCCGCGTCAGGTGACCACGCTGGCCCTCTCCTTCGACCACCGCCTGGTGGACGGGGAACTGGGCTCCAGGGTGCTGGCCGACGTGGCCGCCCTCCTGGAGCAGCCGAAGCGCCTGATCACCTGGGGCTGACCGGCCGGTAGGACCACGGAAGGGGCCTTCCTCCGCACATCGGTGTGGAGGAAGGCCCCTTCGTGGTGTCCGTCCGTCGGTTACCGCTGGGGACGGAGGCGACGGACGGCGATCAGGACGCCCGCGCCGAGTGCGAGGAGGGCGGCGGCGGAGCCGGCGAGGAAGCCGTTGGAGGAGGAGCCGGTCTGGGCGAGCTCGGGGGTGCCGGCCGGCGCGGTGGTGGCCGGGGCGGAAGTCGGGCTCGTGACGGGGGACTTGGGGGCCTCGGCGGCGGGCGCGGCCGGAGCGGCGGCCTTGGTCTCGTCCGCGGCGGGCTTGGCCGGGGCGGCCTTGGGCTTGGCCGAGGCGCTCGGCTTCGCGGAGGCGGTCGGGACGGGCTTGGCGGCCGGGGCCGGGCGGACGACCTTCACGTGCGTCGTGGCCGGGGCGAAGGCGCCGCCGTAGACCTCCAGTTCGTTCAGGTCCTTGGGGGCGTCGGCGGAGACTGCGACGCGGAACATGTAGCGGCGGGCGTGGCCGACGGCGAGCGGTTCGCCCAGGGAGTCCACCGCGGCGTGGATCGCCGGGTCGCACCCGTTCTTCATGGCGAGGCGCTTCCAGTGCCCGTGGTCCATGACCTCCACGGTGACCTGGGAGGGCCGCGGGGTGCCACCGTGCGGGTTGAAGAGCCCGAGGCCGGCGGAGACCTTGTTGTAGTCGGCCTTGCTGAAGTTCGCGATCTCGATGCCGAACTCGACCTTGGGGCCGCCGAGGGTCAGGGTGGTCGGGACGGGGCTGAGGAACGCCGCCTTCGCGCCGTCGCCGTGCAGAGCGAAGTCGTTGTCCTGGTAGACCGCCTGGTCGTCTGCCGGGGTGGTGGCGGTGGTGGCGGCAGAGTTCTCGTCGCCGCAGGCCCAGGCGGTGTCGGTGGTGAGGATCTGGATGCCGCCGGCGAGGACGGCGGTGGTGGCGAGGGCGGCGAGGGTGCGGCGGGTGGAGAGCGAGCGGGTGTTCTTCGCAAAGCGGGTGATAACGGACGTGCGCATGACGTGACTCCCCGGGGTCATGGGTCTGACGGTGTGGTGGGTGAAGACGACCGGCCCCGCTCCTCCTGAGCGGAAGCGCCCCCCGGCTCTGCCGGTCTCGCTCTCCGTGCCTTCATCCGTATAGACGCGCATCCCCGCCGGTGGTTGCAGGTGGGTTCAGAAGTTTTTTCGGAAGCCTTCCGGAGCCGTGTTTCGGGATACTGCCGGAATGACGGATGAGCTGACTGTCCGTCCGGGGACGGTGCCGGGCGGGGACGCGGACGGGGACGGGGAGCGGCGGTCGCTGCGGCGGGACGCGTCGGGGACGGCGTTGCTGGCGGGGCTGGTGTGCATCGCGGTGTCGTTCTCGGGGCCGCTGGTGGTGGTCCTCGCGGCGGCCTCGGCGGGGCGACTGGACGCGGCGCACACGGCGTCCTGGATCTGGGCGGTGGGCGTCGGCAGCGGGGTGAGCGGGTTCCTGCTGAGCTGGTGGACCCGGACGCCGGTGATCACGGCCTGGTCGACGCCGGGGGCGGCGCTGCTGGTGACGAGCCTCGGGGCGTACCCGTACCGGGAGGCGGTCGGGGCGTACGTCGTGTGTGCGGTCGTGGTGACGCTGTTCGGGGTGACGGGCTGGTTCGGGCGGCTGATCGCGGCGGTGCCGGTGGGGATCGTCAACGCGATGCTCGCGGGCATCCTGTTCTCGTTCGGCGCCGGGATCTTCGGGGCGGTGCACGGCGCGCCCGTGCTGGTGGTGGGGAGCTTCGCGGCGTTCCTGCTGGCCAAGCGGTTCGCGCCGCGCTACGCCGTGCCGGTGGCGCTGCTGGTGGGCGGGGTGCTGGCGGCGGTCACGGTCGGCCTGCCGCTGCGGGTGGGGTCGGGCGGGCCGACCGTGCCGGTCCTGACGGTGCCCGCGTTCTCCTGGTCGGCCGTGGTGGGGCTGGCGCTGCCGCTCACGATCGTCGTCCTGGCCTCGCAGAACGCGCCGGGCCTCGGGGTGATGCGGGCCTTCGGGTACCGGGCGGACGACCGGCTGCTGATCGGGTCGACCGGCGCGATGTCGCTGCTGATGGCGCCGTTCGGCTCGCCCGGGGTCAACCTCGCGGCGATCACGGCGGCGATCTGCTCGGGCCCGGAGGCCCACCCGGACCCGCGGCGGCGCTATGTCGCGGGGATGTCCTCGGGGGCGCTGTACGTCGTGGTGGGGAGCTTCGGCGGGGTGCTGGTGAGCCTGTTCACCGGGCTGCCGAAGGAGCTGATCGCGGTGATCGCGGGGGTCGCGCTGCTGGCGTCCCTGCAGGGCAGCCTGGCGGCGGCGGTCGCGGAGGAGCGGGGGCGGGACGCGGCGGTGGTGACGTTCCTGGCGAGTGCGTCGGGGATGGGCCTGTTCGGGATCGGTTCGGCGTTCTGGGGGCTGTTGTTCGGGCTGGGGACGCACCTGGTGCTCGGCCTGGCGCGAAAGCCCTGACAGATTCATTGGTATGGCTGGTCCGATGTGGATCGTTCGGCCAGGTCGGTGACTTTTTCGTCCGCCGGTGGGGGCGACACGCCGGGTCGGGTACGTCTCCGCTCCACCACCCGGGCGACACCGGGTGACCGGAGCCCCGAGGACGCACCCGTATGCCGCCTGGCAACCCTGGCCGTCTCGTTCGGAGTCTGGCCGCGCTCGTGCTGGTGTCCACCGCCGTACTCCCGGCCGCCCTGGAACTGGTCGGCCCCTCGCCGTTCGGCGTGATCGGGGCCGGCGCCCCCGTCGACCGGGCGGTGCCGCCGCACACGGCGCAGCGCGCCGACCTGCGCGGCGCCGCGCCCGCCCCGACCGTCGACATACGCCGCACCGGCGACCCGGCCAACCGGATCACCCTGGTGCTGCTCGGCGACGGCTACACGGCGGCCGAGCAGGACCTCTTCCAGCAGCAGGCGGACCGGGCCTGGCACTCGCTGATGGACATCGAGCCGTTCCGCAGCTACCAGGCGTTCTTCAACATACGGCGGGTCGAGGTGCTCTCGCCGGTCTCCGGGATAGCCGAGACCGAGAGCCGCGGCCGCAACCCCTCGACCCCGCTCGGCATGCACTTCTGGTGCGAGGGCACCGCCCGGCTGCTCTGCGCGGACGAGGCGGCCACCGCCCGGCTGGCGGGGGACAGCGCCGGGCCGCAGTACCTGATAGCGCTGGCGAACTCGACCGAGTACGGCGGCGCCGGGGGCACCGGGGTGACCACCCTGGCGGGCGGCAGCCCGGACGCGGGGCGGATCATCCAGCACGAGATCGGCCACACCGTGGGGGACCTCGGGGACGAGTACGACTCCGCGCCGGACGACGCCGACTACCCGAACCTCTCCACCCTCAACGCCGACGACATGCGCAAGAAGCAGACCAAGTGGTGGCGCTGGCTGGGCGCCGCGTCCCCGGACGGCGCCGGGACGGTCGGGGCGTACCGCAGCGCCAACGGCCTCTACCGGCCGACGCAGGACTCGGTGATGCGCACCCTGGGCAGTGCCTACAACCTGCCCTCGCGCGAGGCGATCATCGAGGAGCTGTACCGCCGGATCCGCCCGACCGACCCCCCGGTGCCGCCGCCCGGCGAGGTCGACGGCCGTCCGCAGCTGGACGCCCGGCCGCTGCCGCTGTCCGGGCCGCGCCAGCTGCGGGTGGACTGGACGGTGGACGGCGTCCCGGCGGATCCGCGGACGGTGAACGGCGGGCGGCTGGACTCGGCGCAGCTGAACATCCCGGCCGGCCGCGCCGCCACCGTCACGGCGACCGTCCGGGACACCACGGACTGGGTGCGCGACGAGGGCTTCCGGGACAAGTACATGACCCGCTCGGTGTCCTGGACGGTCACCGGCTGAGCGCAGGTCCCGGGGAGATCGGTCGTACCCCACTCTGGGCGTCCAATCATGGGATGACTACCCTGGACGCACTATGCCCGTGGAGCCAGACCGTTCAGTCCGTCCCCTGTCCGCCCCCGCTCCCCGCCCCTCCGACGAGTCCCCGGCCGCCGTCACGTCCTCGGCCGCCGTCGCGTCCCCGCCCGGCGGGCGCGCCGCGTGGCTCGCGTGGTCGGTCGGCGTCAGCGTCTACGTCCTCGCGGTGATCCACCGCACCAGCCTCGGCGTGGCCGGGCTGGACGCCGCCGAGCGCTTCGGGATCGGCGCCTCGGCGCTCTCCACCTTCTCGATCCTCCAGGTGCTGGTCTACGCGGCCATGCAGGTGCCCGTCGGGCTGCTGGTGGACCGGTTCGGGCCGCGGCGGGTGCTGCTGCTCGGCGTCCTGCTGCTGAGCACCGGGCAGCTGGCCTTCGCGTTCAGCTCCTCGTTCGCCCCCGCGCTGGCCTCCCGCGCGGTGCTGGGCTGCGGGGACGCGATGACCTTCATCAGCGTGCTGCGGATCGCCGCACGCTGGTTCCCGGCGGCGAAGAACCCGTTCGTGGCGCAGCTGACCGGCCTCGTCGGGATGGGCGGCAACCTGTTCACGACGGTGGTGCTCGCGCAGGTGCTGCACAGCGAGGGCTGGACGCCGACCTTCGCGGCGATCGCGCTGCTGGGCGTGGCGGTGTTCGCGCTGGTCGCGCTCTTCCTGAAGGACGCGCCCGCCGTGGCCGAGCCGGTCGATCAGCACCGGCCGCGGACCGGGATCGGGCGGCAGGTCCGGGAGTGCTGGCAGGAGCCCGGCACGAGGCTCGGACTCTGGGTGCACTTCACGACGCAGTTCCCCGGCAACGCCTTCGGCCTGCTCTGGGGCCTGCCCTACCTGGTCGAGGCGCAGGGCATGACGCGCGCGGAGGCCGGCGGGCTGCTGACCCTCCTGGTGCTCTCCAACATGACCTGCGGCTTCGTGTTCGGCCGGGTGCTGTCCTTCTCGCCGCGCGCCCGGATGCCGATCGTGTTCACGGTGATCGGGGCCACCGCGCTGGGCTGGGCGCTGGTGCTGGCCTGGCCCGGCGCGCACCCGCCCGTGTGGCTGCTCGTCGGGATCATCCTGGTGATGGGCAGCAACGGCCCGGCCTCGCTGGTCGGCCTGGACTACGCCCGCGCCCGCAACCCGGTGGAGCGGCTCGGGACGGCCTCCGGCATCGTCAACATGGGCGGCTTCATCGGCACGATGATCACCCTGTTCGGCATCGGCGTCCTGCTCGACGCCCTGGCCCCGGCGGGCGCGGAGACGTACTCGGCGGACGCCTTCCGGTGGGCGTTCTGCTGGCAGTACGTGCCGCTGGCGGTGGGGACGGCGATGATCCTGCGGCTGCGGCGGAAGGTCAGTGCGTAGGGTTTCCGACCTGCGGAAACGCGATTAGCCATCCTTTGGGGAAGGTTAATGCCCCCGGTATGAGTGAGTTGAACTCACTCATACCGGGGGCATACGTCAGCGACCGTACTCCCGCATCATCGCGGCCATCTGCGGTGGCGTCCCGTAGATCCGGGCGCCGTGGAGCTCTGCGTGCATGAGCCCGTGGTCAGGTGGAGCCGACTCGTGCTGCGCTTCACGCCGCAGGCGGACCAGGTCCACCAGCTTCAGCTTCGGGCAGCCCGGGACCACCCGGCTGCCCCGGATCCCGACCCGCTCCACGGATGGGCAGGCGTAGTAGGCGCCGAAGGGCGGCCCGCTGTCCTCCTCCCGCGTCGGCATGTGGAAGACCATCTCCCCGTGCCGGCAGTGCACCGTCCCGTCCGAGTGGATGACGACTCCCGGCCAGTCCTCGTGGTCGATCTCGGCGATGATCTGCACCTGCTGGCCGATCGCCTCGGTGAGGGTCTCCGCCATCCGCCGCTGCTGGGTGGGGATGTCGGTGTCCCCGCGGCGGATGGAGGGGAGGAGTTCGCTGGTGACCCAGTCCCTGAACGGCTTGGACGACTTCTTGTTGGACCTCATCAGCAGGGAGTAGAGGCCCGCCTCGCTCACCACGCGCAGGAAAGGGTTCGCGGGGCTATACAGTTTCTGACCTGCGGAAACGTCGTAACTGTAAGTTTTAGTGATAGTTACCGCTCGCATGTCGACGGTGCGGTGCTGGTGGGAATCCAGCGCCCTGACGGCCTGGGCCGGATTGCGGCGGTCCAGGACCTGGCACACGTCCGTTGCGACGAACCACGGCTGCCCGTCGATCATCACCACCCTGATCGGCTGGCCCGTGACCGGGAAGCTCGACCGCACCAGCACCATCTGTTCCTGCTGTTCCTGTTCGTCGTCCATGGGGACGCCCCTCCTTCTTCCGAGTGATGGCAGGACTGCCCGGAACAACGAGGTCGAACGAGTGGGGTACTGGTCCCACGTTGACGCACGGATGCACGAGGCGTACCGCCCCGGCGCACGGTTGTGCGTGTACGCCGGGTGGTGCGCGACTGCCCTCTCAGATGGTGACCGAGAACGTGGCCAGCACCCGCTCGGCCAGCTCCTTGTCGCCCTCGACGCCCACCGGGCCCGGGCGGCCGCGACCGCAGGCGAGGCGGACGTACGTCTCCCAGTCCATGGTCAGCTGGACGTCGGGGGCCAGGCTGACCGACTCGTCCACGGTGCCGCGGCCGGCCGCGTCGACCCGCACGGTGCGCAGGAACTCGACCGGGCCGGTGACGTCCAGCACGAGGGTCGTCCCGGCCGGGGCGCCCGCGGTGTGGGCGACGGCCTTGGGCAGCCTCTCCAGCAGGACGTCCCGGGCGACCAGGGCGGCCGGGGAGGCCAGGTTGCCGGGCGCGGCCAGGGCCCGGCGCAGGTCCTGCTCGTGCACCCAGACGTCGAAGGCCCGCAGCCGCAGCAGCTCGTGGTACGGCACGTCCCGGGCGAACGGGCCGGCCGGCCAGCGCACCGGCTCCTCGGGCGTCTGCCGGGCGTTGCGCAGGGCCCGCGAGCGGCGGATGATCGTGTACTCCAGCTCGCCGGTCATCTCCAGCGCGGTGTGGCAGCGGCGCTTGTCCACCGGCAGCTCGACGTAGCGGGCGAACTCGCTCGTGACGTGGCGCAGGTCGCGCGGGAGCGCGTGGATCGGGCGGGGGTCGCCGAGCAGCTCGGACTCGACGGCGATGATGTGCGAGACGACGTCCCGCACGGACCAGCCGGGGCACTCGGTGGCGCGGTTCCAGGCGCCCTCCGGCAGGGGGGTCACCAGTTCGGATATGGACTCGATGCTCTGCGTCCACGCCTCGGTGTGCGCCTGCACGGTCTGGTTGTCCGTCACGGGAATCTCCGGCCCTCCGTCAGCTGCCTTGCCGCGCGCACCCTGCCCCGTCGGCCGGCCGGGTCGGTCCGGCCTTCGGGCGCACACGCTAACCGCACGTTACGCTGCCGGGTGACAGCCGGGCAGCGCTTTCGGGTGACGATCGTAGGACTCTTGCCGTGGACGGTGGTACTGTGCGCGCTTCATTGATCCAACTCGCGGTCTCCGACGCCGAGCCGCCGGCCGAGCGACGGGCCAGGGCGGCCTCCCTGGTACGGGCCCAGCACGGCTGTGACCTGGTGGTCCTGCCGGAACTGTGGCCGCTCGGGGGCTTCGCCTACGACCTCTGGTCGGAGGGCGCGGAGACGCTCGACGGGCCCACCTCGGACGCCATGGCGGCCGCCGCCCGGGCCGCCGGGGTCTGGTTGCACGCCGGTTCGATCGTCGAACGCGACCCGGACGGGCCGATCTACAACACCTCGCTGCTGTTCGCCCCCGACGGCGAGCTCGTGCACACCTACCGCAAGATCCACCGCTTCGGCTTCGACAGCGGCGAGGCGGTGGTGATGGGCGCCGGGCAGGAGATCGTCACGGCCGCGACCGACTTCGGCACGCTCGGCCTGGCCACCTGCTACGACCTGCGCTTCCCCGAGCTGTTCCGGGCCCTGCTCGACGCGGGCGCGCAGCTGCTGGTCGTCCCGGCGGCCTGGCCGGCGCGGCGCCGCGAGCACTGGACGCTGCTGGCCCGGGCGCGCGCGGTGGAGGAGCAGGCGTACGTCCTCGCCTGCAACACCGCCGGGACGCACGGCGGGGTCGAGCAGGCCGGGCACAGCATCGTGGTGGACCCGTGGGGCCGGGTGCTGGCCGAGGCCGGGGCGGGGGAGCAGGTGCTGACCGTCGACTTCGACCCGGCCGAGGTGGCCAAGGCGCGGGCGGAGTTCCCGGTGCTGCGGGACCGCCTGCTGGGGATCCCGGCGCCGGTCCAGCGCTGACGCCGGAGGGGACGGAACGGGCGGGATCCGGCCGTTCCCGGGGTTGGTTTGTACCTGCTCCGGACGGGTTTGAGAAGATGAGCACTCGTCGTGTTCCCAGTCGTTCTTCGGCCGGTCCGCCGAGGGGCGGCCGGTCGGCCCGCCCGAGGAGGTCGCGCGCATGGCCGGCAACGGCGCAGGCGACACCCGTCCCGTCATCCGCCGCAACAGCCTCCGCGAGCAGATCGCGGGCGCGCTGCGCGAGGAGATGATGGCCGGCCGCCTTGAGGCGGGCCGCAATTTCACCGTCAAGGAGATCGCCGAGCTGTACGGCGTCTCCGCGACCCCGGCCCGCGAGGCGCTGGTCGACCTCGGTGCCCAGGGCCTGCTGCGGGCCGAGCACCACCGCGGCTTCACCGTGCCCGAGCTGGGCTGGGACGACTTCGTGGAGATCTTCGAGTCCCGGGTGCTGCTCACCGACAGCTACTACCGCCAGTACCGCTCCCGCCGCGCCCTGCCCGACCTCACCCGGCTGCCCTCGCTGCGCCGCCGGGCGGACGCGGCCGTGCGGGCGGCCAGGGCCGGGAACCTGGACGTCATGGTGGGCTGCGACCGCCGGTTCTGGCAGGAGGTCGCCGGGCTGCTCGGCAACCGCCGGATCGGCGCCTACCTGGACTGGCTGCGCGTGCAGTCCTGGATGTTCGCGGCGTCCTACCTGCGGGAGCTGTCCGCGCTGGGCGGGGTGTGCTGGGACCGGCACGTCGACCTGGTGGACGCGATCGAGGCCCGGGACCTGGCCGGGGCGCACCGGATCATCTGCGAGTACAACCTGTTCACCGTCCGGCTGCTGGCCGAGCTGGCCGGGCAGCCGCTGGAGTCGGTGGCCGTGCTGGGGCTGCTCACCGAGTCCGTGGACGAGGAGCCCGCCCCGGCCCCCGGGCCGGCCGGGCCGCCGCCGGACGAGCCGGGCCCCGCGGTGCCGGGGACGGCCCGCCCGCGGCGCGGCGAGGACGTCGGCCGCGAGCTGGGCCGGGAGCTCGGACTGGGGCTCGGCCTGGTGCCGCAGCCGCGATCGATCCCGCACGGCCGGTTCGGCCGGCGGCTGCCCGAGCCCCCCGAGCACCCGCAGGGACGGCCCGATCCGCATCGCGCGCCGGGCCGGTAGGGTGGGCGGTCGTCGTACCGGACGTCCCCGTCGGGACCCGTCCCGGTGCGGACACCGCCGCCCGTAGTCGTCCCCGTCCGCGCGGACGACTCCCCGCCCGGAGAGGAAGAGCCGGCCATGGCCTGCGACCTCTGGCTCGTCCCGCTCGTGGACGTGCTGAGCCACAGCCCCGACAACCCCTTCCGGGACGACCTCGCGCTGTACAACGCCGTGCTGACCTCGCGCGGACTGCCCGAGGTGCCGGTCTACCAGTACGTCCCGGGGATCAGCGGGGCGGTCGAGCCGATAGCCGCCTTCGACTACGACTCCCTGCACTTCCTGCGCCGCGCCTACCTGTTGGGCCTCACCGGCCTCGACATCACGCCGGTCGACTCGCTCGGCGGCGACTACGAGCAGCTCCTGGAGATGTTCGAGAACAGCGCCGAACAGTCCCACCTGGTCTGGCACTTCGACCACGCGGGCGCCTACGTGCCGATCGAGTTCGCGGTGCCGCTGGTGGACGACGCGCTGCTCGCGGTCGGCGGCCCGCTCGGCTCCAGCCACGGGCTGCTGCGCGAACTCCAGGCCGTGGCACCGTCCCTGGGCCTGGACCCGTACAACCCGCCGGCCCCGACCAAGCCGCTCGGGCCGACCGGCCTGGAGCAGCCGTTCGGCCCGCCGCTGGACGACCTGCACCCCTTCGCCCGCGAGCGGCACGCGTGGGCGGGCCTGTACGCGGCGGCGACCCGGAGCGTCTCCCAGGGCTCGATGATCGTCTTCGCCTGAGCCGGGCGGCAGCCTCGGCTGTCCGGTCCTCGGCCCCCGCACGTCCGCCCCCGCACGGCCGCCCGCCTACCGCAGCGGGCCCTCCGGCGGCCGCTGGCGCGGCATGGTGGGCCGGGTGCCCGGCGGGGGCAGCACCCGCACCTGGGCGCCCACGCCGGTCTCGGTGCGCCCGCCCCACGTCCCGGGGGCCTGGGTGGGCAGCTGCGTCATCGACGCGCGGAACTCCAGCATCCACTCCGAGGTCTCGGTGCGGACCATGTCCGACACGTCCTCGCAGAACCGGCGCAGCACGCCCAGGCAGCGCTCGGCCGCCTCGCCCGCGGTGCCCTCGGTCGGGCCGAGCACCTCCCGCACGCACTCCGACGCCCAGTCGAACTGGAAGGCCTCCAGACGGCGTTGCAGCGCCTGCGCGGTGCTCACGTCCCGCATCCAGCCGGAGGTGAGGCCGAACGCCCGGTCGGTGCCGTAGCAGGCCGCCGAGAGGGCCAGGCCGACGTAGCCCCAGCTGGTGCCGTGCGCGACGGTGCCGGTCAGGTCCACCAGCGGGGCGGACACCCCGCCGATCGCGAAGCCGACCGTGCCGAACCGCAGCAGGCGGGCCCAGCGGCGCTTCCAGACCCGGTCCTTGCGGTACCACTCGATCGCCTCGACCGCCCGCTCCTCGGACCAGCGGTAGAGCTCCTCCAGCCGCTCGGCCGGCTCACCCCAGTCCCCGAGCGGGAACTGGCGGGCGCTCAGATCGGTCCGGCGGCGGGTGGACGCCCGGCGGGCGACCGCCGCGACGGGCTGGTCCTCCTCGCCGATCTCCTTGCCCCAGGCACTCTCCTCGGGCTGCATTTCCGGCTGGCTCACCTGTGGGGCTCCCTGTGGCGGGGCGGGCGGCTGGGTCTGGCGACGCGTCCGGCTGACGGATCGTCTGCCAGAGGTTGTCCAACAGCACTTCTTACCGCCAAATGGCTGACCGCGGGGCGCTTCCCCCTTGATCGTTATCGGATTCGGCCACCGGAACACGAGGTCGGAGGGATGCGGGGGTCGGCGAGATTTCACCCGTCCGAGCGAGGCCCCGGTGACCCGCCGTCCTGACCCGGCCACCCGCCGCCGAAAGACGGGGCCCCGCCTTGGAGGATCCTCCGACATCGTGAGCGTACGGAGCTCTCCGCTTGGAGGTTCCGACGGGACCGGAGAGCGGCCGGAACAGGCCACCGACTACCCTTGCCAACCGTGAAGGTCCTCGTCATCGGCGGCGGCGCCCGCGAACACGCCCTGTGCCGCTCCTTGTCCCAAGATCCCGCCGTCACCGAGCTGCACTGCGCCCCGGGCAACGCCGGCATCGCGCAGGTGGCGACGGTCCACCCGGTCGACCAGCTGGACGGCGCCCGGGTCGCCGGCCTGGCCGGGCGGCTCGGTGCCGACCTCGTCGTCGTCGGCCCGGAGGCCCCGCTGGTCGCGGGCGTCGCCGACGCCGTGCGCGCGGCCGGGATCCCCGTCTTCGGCCCGTCCGGCGCGGCCGCCCAGCTGGAAGGCTCGAAGGCCTTCGCCAAGGACGTGATGGCCGGCGCCGGCGTCCCGACCGCCCGCTCCTACGTGTGCACCACCGCCGAGGAGGCCGCCGAGGCCCTCGACGCCTTCGGCGCGCCCTACGTCGTCAAGGACGACGGCCTGGCGGCGGGCAAGGGCGTCGTCGTCACCTCGGACCGCGCGGCCGCGCTGGCCCACGCCGCCGCCTGCGAGCGCGTGGTCATCGAGGAGTACCTGGACGGCCCGGAGGTCTCGCTGTTCGCGATCACCGACGGCACCACCGTCCTCCCGCTGCAGCCCGCCCAGGACTTCAAGCGCGCGCTGGACGGCGACGAGGGCCCCAACACCGGCGGCATGGGCGCCTACTCGCCGCTGCCGTGGGCGCCCGACGGGCTGGTCCAGGAGGTCCTGGACACCGTCCTGCAGCCGACCGTGGACGAGCTGCGCCGCCGCGGCACCGAGTTCTCCGGCCTGCTCTACGCCGGCCTCGCGCTCACCTCGCGCGGCACCCGGGTGATCGAGTTCAACGCCCGCTTCGGCGACCCCGAGACCCAGGTCGTGCTGGCCCGGCTGCGCACCCCGCTGGCCGGCGTCCTGCTGGCCTCCGCCACCGGCACGCTCGACCAGCTGGAGCCGCTGCGCTGGAGCGAGGACGCGGCCGTGACCGTCGTCGTCGCCTCCGAGGGCTACCCGGCCGCGCCGCGCACCGGGGACCCGATCGAGGGCCTCGCGGAGGCCGAGGCGGACGGCACCGCGTTCGTCCTGCACGCCGGCACCGCGGCGGACGTGGACGGCCGGGTGCTGAGCGCCGGCGGCCGGGTCCTGTCCGTCACCGCGACCGGCGCCGACCTCGCCGAGGCGCGCGGCCGGGCGTACGCCGCCGTCGACCGCATCTCGCTCAAGGGCGGCCAGCACCGCACCGACATCGCCCTCAAGGCGGCGGCCACCGCCTAGCCGTCCGGGCCGTCCGCACTCCGCAGGGCGCCGCGTCGTGGGAAACACCCCCATGGACGCAGCGCCCTGCGGCGTTCCCGGGCGGGGGCGGCCGTGGTGGGCGGCGCACCGTTCGGCGGCCGGATTCCAGCCCATCGAGTGACAGCACCCGCATCCGGCTGACGTAACCGGCCGCCCGGCCTTATGGTGCGCTGGATCGCACCGCGCCGTGGCCGCGCGCTGGGGTCGCCGCCGGGTAGCGGCGGTCCCGCGGGGGGATGCTGGACGGCGTCCGGCCGGGCGGTCGCCCGGGTGCTTCGCACCGGACCGGTCGCGGGGCGTCCGGTACGTCGTCCGGATATTCGGACGGCGTCACCGGGACGAGTGGAAACCGGGTCGTTCCGGAACACCCACGCGGACCGGGGCGTCGAACATGGCAGAAGCGCCACACAGCACGCACTACCGGGATCGGACACCACCGCTTCCCGGTCGGAACTGATCGTTTCGAGTCGGCTCAGGGGCCCGTCAGCGGGCGCCCGAGGGCTCCGAAGGGGGTGCCGCACCGTATGGCCGCTGCCGACACCGCGCGCGCACACGCCCAGGCGGTCCTGCGGATCCGCGGGCTCGCCCTGGCCACCGCCGCCGTGCCCGCCGCCGTCGCGGTGGTCCTGCTGGCCGGACGGTTCACCGGCCGCATCGGGGCGCCCGGCGCCTCCGACGCGGCCGGCTGGGACGCCGCCCGCTGGGCGGTCGGCGCGGTCGCCGTGCTCGCCCTCCTGGTGGCCGGCCTGGCCGCCCGGGCCTACCGCAGGGCCGTCCCACCGCGCACCCCGGCGGTCCCGCTGGAGCGGGCGGAGGCGCCCGAGCTGTACCGGCTGATCGCCGAACTCGCCGACCGGCTGGACGTCCCCGCGCCCTCCGCCATCGCGCTCACCCCGGACTGCGACAGCTGGCTGGAGGACGTCCAGCCCGCGCACCCGCACCGCCCCCGGTCCGAGCCGCCCGCGCCCGTCCTGGTGATCGGCTCGCCGTTCCTGTGGTGGATGCGGGCCGACGAGCTGCGCGCCCTGCTCGCGCCCGTGGTGGCCGGCACCGCCGCCTCCGCGGACCCGGACATCGCCGCCGCCCGCCGCTTCCTGCGCAGTCTCGACGCCAGCCTGGACACCGGCCCGTCCCCGGCCGGGCTCGGCGGCGCCGTGCTGGCCGGCCCGCCCCGGGCGCCGCGCCGCGGCCCGGCCCTGCTGACCGACCGGATCACCCGCCGCCTCCTCGGCGCCTGCCGCGGCCACGCGGCCGAGCTGGAGCGGTCCGTCGCGAGCTGGGCCTCCGAGCAGGCCAGGACGGTCGACTACGGCCTGCGGATCGCCGCCCAGGAGCAGGTCGGCCTCGCCTACGCCGGCTGGGACCGCCTGCTCACCCGGGTCGCACTGCCCGCCTGGCGGCTCGGCCGCCACCCGGCCCACCTCAACGCCGGCGTGGTCGCCGCCCTCACCGAGCTGTCCCGGCGCGACCGGCTGGCCGACGGCTACGGCACCCGGCTCGGCGACCGCCCCGCCTGCGACCTGCTGGAGGAGCCCGGCACCGTCGACCGGGCGGTCTCCCGGCTCGCCGCCGAGCTGTTCTTCGGCGAGCCGGCCGCCGGCGCCTGGCACGAGCTGGAGTGGACCGACTACCCGGCCGAGGCCGTCGACGCCGGCTGGCGGGCCCGCGCCGCGGCCCTGCAGAGCGCCCTGGACCGCCTCGCGCCCCAGGCCCGCCCCGGCGCCCCGACGCTCACCCGGCTGCTGGTCCGCCTCGCCGAGGGCGACGGCGAACAGCTGGCCGCCGCCCTCGCCGCCGAGCTGGCCCGCACCACCGCCCCGGCCCCACTGCTCGAACCCGTCCGCAGCGGCCGCGACCTGCTGGTCGACCACGTCACCGCGATGGTCTGCTGCGCCGCCGTCGACACCGCGGGCGCCACCCCCGGCCTGGACTGGCTGGACGGCCCGGTCCTGCTGATCCGCGGCGTGCGCCGCACCGACCTCGCCGCCCCCGTCGCCCAGGCCGTCGAACAGGGCCAGGACGGCCCCCTGCGCGCCTGGCTCGACGCCGCCGACGTCCGCCTGGAGAAGCCCGTCCGCCTCTGATCGACAGCGGCGCTCGAACGCCGCCCACGCGCCCCCGGCGGGGCCCGCGGGCGGCCGTCCGCGCAGGCCGGAGGGCCCGCCGCCGACCGGCCCGAGATTGCCACCACCAATTGCTACCGCAGGGTGACGCTGCGCCAGCACTGTGTGGTGTATTAGACCGCACGCACATCCGGGGGGCACGTGCCAGCCGGAGGGGAGTGCACCTGGGAGGGGCGCGTGGGTACCGAACTCAACCGCCGCTGGGAGTCCGGAACGCTTGCCTACAGCGCCTCCGACCCCTTCGGCCAAGGCCCGCTGCCCTGGCTGCGCAGCCCCGACGAGTACCTGGCCGACGCCGAGGGCACCGTGCCCTGGTACGTGTCCGTGGACGCCCCCGGCCAGCGCCCGCTGGCCGCCGCTGCCCGGCCCCGGCCGCCGGTCGGCACCCCGCGCAGCGCCGACGACGTCGTCCAGCAGATCAAGGGCTTCGCCTCGGCCGGGGTGGTCCGCCCCGGCGGCTCGGTGGACTTCCGGGTCACCGTCAACCCGCCGCGCGAGTTCACCGTGGACGTCTACCGGATCGGCCACTACGGCGGTGACGGGGCGCACCACATGACGTCCAGCCCGCTCATCGCCGGCCTCGCCCAGCCCGCCCCGCTGGTGGTCGGCCGGACGGTGTCCTGCCACCACTGGTGGCACTCCTGGCGGCTGCAGATCCCCGCCCACTGGCGGCCCGGCGCGTACGTCGCCGTGCTGACCACCGCGGACATGCTGCACCGCAGCCACATCCCGTTCACCGTAAGGGACTTCGAGGACCGGGCGCACGCCGCCGAACTGCTCCTGGTGCTCCCCGACGTGACCTGGCAGGCCTACAACCTGTTCCCCGAGGACGGCCGCAGCGGCGCGAGCCTCTACCACGCGTGGGACGGCCGGGGCGGGCTGGTCGGCGAGTCGGAGGCGGCCGTCACCGTCTCCTTCGACCGCCCGCACGCCACCGCCGGGCTGCCGCTGCACGTCGGCCACGCCTACGACTTCATCCGCTGGGCCGAGCGCTACGGCTACGACCTCGCCTACGCGACCGCCACCGACCTGCACGCCGGCCTGGTCGATCCGGCGCGGCACCGGGCGCTGGTCTTCCCGGGCCACGACGAGTACTGGTCCGAGCCGATGCGCCGCGCCGCCGAGCGGGCCCGCGACGGCGGTACCTCGCTGGTCTTCCTGTCCGCCAACACCATGTACTGGCGGGTCGAGCTGACCGCCGCCGCCTCCGGCGAGCCGAACCGGCTGCTCAACTGCCGCAAGCGCCAGAAGGTCCGGCCGGGCAGCCCGGCGGCCGGGGCGCCGGGCGCCGCGAGCGCCCTGTGGCGGGACGCCGGAGAACCCGAGCAGCACCTGCTCGGCGTGCAGTACTCGGGCCGGGTCGCCGCGCCCGCCCCGCTGCTCGCCCGGCACACCGCGCACTGGCTGTGGGACGGCACCGGGCTCCAGGAGGGCGACGAGCTGCCCGGCCTGGTGGCCGGCGAGGCCGACCGCTACTACCCGAAGGTGGCGCTGCCCGAGCACACCGAGCGCGTCCTGCTGGCCCACTCCCCGTACCGGGACCTCGCCGGCCGCACCCGCTACCAGGAGACCTCGCTCTACCGCGCGCCCAGCGGCGCGTACGTCTTCGCGGCCGGCACCTTCGCCTGGTCGCCAGCGCTGGGCCGCCCCGGCCTCACCGACGAGCGCGTCCAGCGCGCCACCGCCAATCTGCTCGACCGGCTCTGCAAGAACGGGCCCTGAGCCCGTCGGCGCGAGGCCCGGAAGGCCCGGAAGGCCGCCGGGAGCGTTCGTGAAAGACTGCGGGGGCAGTGACCTCCCCTTTCGCACGGCCCGGCCGCTGGACTGATGGCCCACGCCCGTGAACGACCCCTGAGGACTGAACACCTTGAGCGGATTTGTCACCAAGCCCGAGCCGGTCCAGGTGCCCGGCCTGGTCCACCTGCACACCGGCAAGGTGCGCGACCTCTACCGCACCGAGTCGGGCGAGCTGGTCATGGTGGCCAGCGACCGGATGTCGGCCCACGACTGGGTGCTGCCGAACGAGATCCCCGACAAGGGCCGCGTCCTCACCCAGCTCTCCCTGTGGTGGTTCGAGCGGATCGCCGACATCGTGCCCAACCACGTGATCTCCACCGAGGTCCCGGCCGGCGCGCCCGCCGACTGGAAGGGCCGCACGCTGATCTGCAAGAGCCTGGACATGATCCCGGTCGAGGCGGTCGCCCGCGGCTACCTGGCCGGCTCCGGCCTGAGCGAGTACGAGGAGAGCCGCACGGTCTGCGGCATCGCGCTGCCCGAGGGCCTGGTCAACAGCTCCGAGCTGCCCGCCCCGATCTACACCCCGGCGCTCAAGGCCGAGGTCGGCGAGCACGACGAGAACGTCCCCTACGAGGAGACCGCCCGCCGGATCGGCGCCGAGCTGGCCAACCAGGTGCGGCGCACCACCCTCGACGTCTACGCCCGCGCCCGGGACATCGCCCGCGACCGCGGCATCATCCTGGCCGACACCAAGTTCGAGTTCGGCCTGCTGGACGGCGAGCTGGTGATCGGCGACGAGGTGCTCACCCCGGACTCCTCCCGTTACTGGCCGGCCGACGACTACGAGCCCGGCCGCTCGCAGGCGTCCTTCGACAAGCAGCTCATCCGCGACTGGCTGGTCTCCCCGGCCTCCGGCTGGGACCGCTACAGCGAGGAGCCGCCGCCGGCGCTGCCGGCCGAGGTGGTCGAGCGGACCCGGGCCAAGTACGTCGAGGTGTACGAGCGCCTGACCGGCACCAGCTGGGTCTGATCCCCCGAGCGCCCGCGGGTACGGCCGTCAGATCCAGCCGTGCTCGCGGGCGATCCGCACCGCCGCGTGCCGGTTCTCCGCGCCCAGCTTGGTGGCCGCCGAGGACAGGTAGTTGCGGACGGTGCCCTGGGACAGCGCCGCCCGCGCGGCGATCTCGGCGATCGGCGTGCCGTCCGCGGCCAGCTCCAGGACGTCGGTCTCGCGCGGCGTCAGCGGCGTCTCGCCGGCGCTGATCGCGTCCGCGGCGAGCTCGGGGTCGACGTACCGGCCGCCGGCCCGGACGGTCCGGATGATCCCCGCGAGGTCGGCCGCCGACACGGTCTTGGGCAGGAAGCCGCGCACCCCGACCTCCAGCGCCCGCTTCAGGTAGCCGGGCCGGCCGTGGCCGGTGACGATCATGCAGCGGCAGTCCGGCAGCAGCCGGCGCAGTTCGGTGGCGACCTCGATGCCGTCGCGTCCGGGCATCTGCAGGTCCAGGACGGCGATGTCGGGCCGGTGCGCCTGGGCCATCGCGAGCGCCTCCGGGCCGGAGCCGGCCTGGGCGACGACCTCGATGTCGTCCTCCAGCGACAGCAGCGCGGCCAGCGCGCCCCGGATCAGGTGCTCGTCGTCGGCGAGCAGGACGCGGACGGGCGGGGTCTCGGTCATCGGTGGGCCTCCTCGGCGCCGGCGGACGGGGTGACGTCGGTCAGATCGGTACGGCCGCGAGCATCCGGAACGTGCCCGGTGCGGCCGTCGGGACGGTCAGCTCGCCGTCGTGGGCGGCCAGCCGCTCGCGGAGCCCGCGCAGTCCGGTGCCGCCGCCCTGGGAGGGCAGCGGGACCTCCGGCACGCCGTCGTTCTCCAGCTCCAGCACCGCCCGGCCGTCCTCCCGGTGCAGGCGGATCAGGCAGTGCGCGGCCTCGCTGTGCCGCAGCACGTTGGTGGTGGCCTCGCGGATCACCCAGCCGAGCACCGACTGCACCGGGGCCGGCAGCCGGTCCGCGTCCTCGCCGAGGTCGATCTCGCAGGCGACGTCGGCGGAGCGCAGCACCGCCCGGGCGCCGATCGCCTCGGCGTGCAGGTCGGCGGTGCGGTAGCCGCGGATGACGTCGCGGACCTCGCGCTGCGAGTCCTGGGCGATCCGCTGCACCTCGGCCATCTGTTCGGCGGCCTCCGCGCGCCCCCGGCGGGCGAGTTGGACGGCGAGCTCGCTCTTGAGCGCGATCGTCGTGAGGTTGCGGCCCATGACGTCGTGCAGGTCGCGGGAGAAGCGCAGCCGCTCCTCGGCGACGGCGAGCCGGGACTGCGCCTCGCGGGCGGCGTCCAGCTCCCAGACGATCGCGGTCACCCAGGCGAAGCTGCGGCAGCTGCCGATCAGGAAGGACAGGCCGATCACCGCCCCGACCAGCAGCCCGATCGTGATGCCCGGGTCGAACCCGGCCAGCACCATCGCGGGAGCGATCGCCAGGACCTGGCCGATGGCGATCAGGAAGGTCCTGGGCAGGGAGACCGCGACGGCCGTCGGGCCGATCGCCGAGCCCATCAGGGCGGTGGCGACGACCGCGGTGAACGGCGGCGCGTGGGGGCTCACCGGCCCGCCGGTGGACGGGCCGAGCAGGATGACGGTCCAGGAGCCGACCACCGTCAGGACGGCGTTGACGACCAGCCAGCGCCGGTACTCGACCGGCCGCTTCAGGTAGTGGTCGAGCGCGGTGCGGTACGCCCGGAGCGTGACCAGCGTGGAGGCGAGCGAGACGACCAGGGCGACCCGGACGGCGGTGCCGTAGTGCGGGAGGTTCGCGGGGGAGGCGCTGACCAGGAGGTTGATCGGCAGCATCATCCACGCCATCAGGTACAGCGACCAGCGGAAGTACAGCTCGGCGCGCTGCGGCTTGCCGTAGCCCTTCCAGCGCCGGATCGGCCCCCTGACCTGCATCGACTTGCTCCCCGTCCCGTCACGTTGCTGTCGCTGCCTTCATATCAGAGGGAGGGAGGGGCCGGGGCTTCGGTTGTGGTGCCGTCCGCCGGGACGTCAGCGGCGGGACTCCCAGCGGAAGTACCGGACCGCGCCCCAGCCCGCCAGGCCCAGCCACACGGCGCCCGTGACGAGGTGCGGCACGGCGGTGGACCAGGTGCCGCCGAAGCCGGTGGCGGCGGCCGAGCCGTCGGTGCCGGTCCAGCCGATCCGGATCAGCTGGAAGCCCGGGGTGGTGGGCAGCAGCCGGCAGAAGTCGGCGACCCGGTCGGGCATGACCTCCAGTGGGATGAACAGGCCGGAGCCGAACTGCGAGACGAGCAGCAGCGGGAGGGTGGTGATGCCGGCGGTCTCGACGGTCTTGGTGAAGGCGCTGGTGAGCGCGGCCGTCGCCATCATCGTGCCGATGCTCAGGAGCAGCCCGGCGGCCAGCAGCAGCGGGTTCACCGGGGCGCCGAGGTGCAGGAAGGCGGCGCCGCCGCCCGCGACGACCGCGCTCATCAGCAGCGCGAGGCTCACCGAGGGCACGGCCGTGCCGGCCAGGATCTCCAGGTCCCGGGCCTCGCCGGTGCGCAGCCGCTTGAGCACCAGCTCGTTGCGGCGGCCGACGTACGCGGCGGTCAGGTTGTAGTAGACGACGAAGGCCAGGATCCCGCCGATGGTGCCGATGATCAGCAGCGAGTCGACGTCCAGGCCGGGGTGGTCCGAGGCCTGCTGCTTCAGCATGCTGCGGCGGCCGGCGATCATCAGCACCGGCAGCAGCAGGGCGGTGAACAGGGCCGAGCGGTTGCGCAGCAGCAGGGTGGCCTCGGAGCGGCCGAGGGAGGCCAGGCGGCGCAGGGCGGTCCCCTGCGGGCCGGCGGCGGTGCCGGTGGTGGTGCCGGTGGCGCTGGAGGGGGCGGCGGTGGTCATCGGGCGGATCCGATCAGGCGGCGGGAGGAGCGGGAGGGACGGGAGGCGCGGCCGGCGGGCGCGGGCGGCCGCGGCTCGTCCTGGTGGGCGGCCTCGGAGGCGATCGCGAGGAAGGCCTCCTCCAGCGAGGCGCTGCGGGCGTCCAGGGCGCCGAGCGCGAGGTCGTGGTGGTGGGCCCAGCCGAGCAGCTCGTGGAGGTCCCGCTGGAGGGCGGAGGTCTGCACGGTGACCTTGCGGCCGTCGACGGCGACCTCGGCCCCGGCCAGCAGCGGCAGCGAGGCCCCGGTGAAGTCGGGCAGTTCGAAGGTGATCCGGGAGGGCCGTCCGGCGATCACCTCGGCGACGGTGCCGGTGGTGACGACCCGCCCGCCGTGCATGATCGCCAGCCGGTCGGCCAGTTCCTCGGCCTCCTCCAGGTAGTGCGTGGTGAGCAGCACGGTGGTGCCCTGGGCGCGCAGCTCGCGGACCAGCCGCCAGACGGCGGCGCGGGCCTCCGGGTCCAGGCCGGTGCTGGGCTCGTCCAGGAAGAGCACCTCGGGGCGCCCGAGCAGGGCCATCGCGAGGTCGAGCCGGCGGCGCTCGCCGCCGGACAGCTGCTTGACCCGCACGTCGCGCCGGTGGCCGAGGCCGACCAGCTCCAGCGCCTCCGCCACCGGGCGGGCGCCGCTGGTCAGGCCGGACCACGTGCGGCCGGTCTCGGCGACGGTGAGCTCGCCGGGGAAGCCGCCCTCCTGGAGCATGATGCCGATCCGCGGGCGGAGCGCGGCCCGCTCCCGGTACGGGTCGTGGCCGAGCACCCGGACGGTGCCGCCGCTGGGCGCGGCCAGGCCCTCGACGAGCTCCATGGTGGAGGTCTTGCCGGCCCCGTTGGTGCCGAGCAGGGCGTAGAGCTCGCCGCGGCCGACGGTCAGGTCGACGCCGCGGACGGCGTGGTAGCCGGTGGTGCCGGAGCCGTAGTGGCGCTGGAGGTCGGTGACCTCGATCACGGGGCCGGAGGTGCCGGCGGGCTGGCGCGTTTCCATGGCTCCAGCCTTCCGCCGCCCGGTCCGCGCGGTCAGTGCGCGCCGTCATCGGAAGGGGGTGCGGATCCACGGGTCGGCGGTGACAAATGTCATCGGTCACCGGTAAGCCCGCGGGCGCGGGGAGTGCTCGGGGAAATGCCGAAGGGCCCCTCTACCGAGGAGCCCTTCGTTTCTGAGCGGACGACGAGATTCGAACTCGCGACCCTCACCTTGGCAAGGTGATGCTCTACCAACTGAGCCACGTCCGCAGGTCAAACTATTGAGTTGTGCTGTGCTTGCGTACTGCGAGCGGACGACGAGATTCGAACTCGCGACCCTCACCTTGGCAAGGTGATGCTCTACCAACTGAGCCACGTCCGCACGGTGCCTGGTGGGGCACCGGCCGCCTCTTCGGATCTCTCCGTTGCGGCGACGAGGAATACTCTACAGCATCGTTCGGGGTGGTCGCCCCACCCTTTCGGCGGGCAGGGCGACCGCGGGACCGCCGGCTCGGGCCGGACGTCCCCGCCGGGGTCAGTTCGCCTCGGCGAACGCCTCGTACACGTGCTTGGGGATGCGCCCGCGGGCCGGCAGCTCCATTCCGCGCGACTGGGCCCAGGCGCGGACCGCGGCCGGGTCGGGGGTCAGCGCGGTGCGGCGGAAGGACTTTCCGGTGCGGCTCTGCCGCCGTCCGGCCGCGACGAACGGCGCGAGGGCCTCCCGCAGCTTTTCCGCGTTGTCCACGGACAGGTCGATCTCGTACGACTTCCCGTCGACGCCGAAGTGGACGGTTTCCGCGGCGGCGCCGCCGTCCAGGTCGTCGGAGAGCGTGACAACTACACGCTGTGCCATGGGTGTCAATCCTCTCGGGCAATTCGGCCGTCGGTGCGCGGGGTGCGCCCCGGGGCCTGATGTGCACCACTCGCGCAAGCGCATACGGGCAGGCCTGGTGGCCCGCCGGATACGCAGCACTTGCCGCGACAGGTGGCCCTATTCTGCACCCGAAGCTGGTCGAAATCGAAGAGTCCGGCATTCTTTTCCGGATATTCACGTCTCTTCGTGGGACTTGCGGATACCGGAGCGCGGGACGGGCGGTTCTGTCCCGGAGTGCCGTATTCGGGTGTTCTTCGGGGGTTCTCCGCCCGGCCGGCCAATCCGCCGAAATCGGCTGCCGGGGGTGGGGGTCGGCGCGGCCGGATCCCTTGCGGCGTAAGGGTCTCGGGTCTACGCGCGTCGCTCTCCCCGGCCAGCAATCCCGCCCGAAACCACCGGTAGTCTGGAGTTCCCCCGCCTCACGAAGACACCACCGGGAGTGCCAGTGGCACGCGTCGTAGTCGACGTCATGCTCAAGCCGGAGATCCTCGACCCCCAGGGACAGGCGGTGCAGCGCGCACTGCCCCGTCTCGGATTCACCGGGATCGCCGACGTCCGCCAGGGCAAGCGTTTCGAGCTGGAGCTGGAGGGTCCGGTCGACGACGCCGCACTCGCCCGTATCCGCGAAGCCGCCGAGACCTTTCTCGCCAACACCGTGATCGAGGACTTCACCGTCCGGGTCGAGGAGGCGGCGAAGTGACCACCCGCGTAGGCGTCGTCACTTTCCCCGGTTCCCTCGACGACCGCGACGCGCAGCGCGCGGTCCGGCTGGCCGGCGCCGAGCCGGTCTCCCTCTGGCACCGTGACGAGGATCTCCACCAGGTCGACGCCGTCGTCCTGCCGGGCGGTTTCAGTTACGGCGACTATCTGCGCTGCGGGGCGATCTCCCGCTTCTCGCCGGTCATGACCACCATCATCGAGCAGGCGAAGCTCGGAATGCCGGTCCTCGGTATCTGCAACGGCTTCCAGGTGCTGTGCGAATCGCACCTGCTGCCGGGCGCGCTCACCCGCAACGACTCGCTGCACTTCGTCTGCCGCGACCAGAAGCTGCGGATCGAGAACGCCGGCACCGCGTGGACCCGGGATTACTCGGCGGGCCAGGAAATCGTGGTTCCGCTGAAGAACGGCGAGGGCCGCTTCGTCGCCGACGCGCACGTCCTGGACGAGCTGGAGGCCGAGGGCCGGGTGGTCGCCCGCTACCTGGACGTCAACCCGAACGGTTCGTACCGCGACATCGCCGGCATCACCAACGCCGCCGGCAATGTCGTCGGCCTGATGCCGCACCCGGAGCACGCGGTGGAGTCGCTCACCGGTCCGACCACCGAGGGCCTGGGCTTCTTCACTTCCGTCCTGAAGCAGCTGGTGAACGCCTGATGAGCCTCGACACCGTCAAGAACGCCGAGCAGACCCCGGACGCGGCCCAGCCGTGGGCCGAACTCGGCCTCAAGGAGGACGAGTACGCGCGGATCCGGGAGATTCTCGGCCGCCGCCCGACCGGGGCGGAACTCGCGATGTACTCGGTCATGTGGTCGGAGCACTGTTCGTACAAGAGCAGCAAGGTCCACCTGAAGCAGTTCGGCGAGAAGAAGCCCGATTCCGACGCCATGCTCGTCGGCATCGGCGAGAACGCCGGTGTCGTGGACGTCGGCCAGGGCTACGCCGTGACCTTCAAGGTCGAGTCGCACAACCACCCGTCGTACATCGAGCCCTACCAGGGCGCGGCCACCGGCATCGGCGGCATCGTGCGCGACATCCTCGCGATGGGCGCCCGCCCGGTCGCCGTCATGGACCCGCTGCGGTTCGGCGCGGCCGACCACCCGGACACCCGGCGCGTGCTGCCCGGGATCGTCGCGGGCATCGGCGGCTACGGCAACTGCCTGGGCCTGCCGAACATCGGCGGCGAGGTCGTCTTCGACTCCTGCTACCAGGGCAACCCGCTGGTCAACGCGCTGTGCGTGGGCGTCATGAAGCACGAGGACATCCACCTCGCGCAGGCCTCCGGCGCCGGCAACAAGGTCATCCTGTACGGCGCCCGCACCGGCGGCGACGGCATCGGCGGCGTCTCGGTGCTGGCCTCCGAGACCTTCGACGACACCAAGCCGGCCAAGCGCCCGGCCGTCCAGGTCGGCGACCCGTTCCAGGAGAAGCTCCTCATCGAGTGCACCCTGGAGATCTTCGGCGAGAAGCTCGTCAAGGGCATCCAGGACCTCGGCGGCGCCGGCCTGTCCTGCGCCACCAGCGAGCTGGCCTCGGCCGGCTCCGGCGGCATGCGGATCGACCTCGACACCGTGCACCTGCGCGACAACACGCTCTCGCCGGAGGAGATCCTCATGAGCGAGTCGCAGGAGCGCATGTGCGCGATCGTCGAGCCGGACAAGGTCGCCCGCTTCCTGGAGATCTGCGAGAAGTGGGACGTCATCGCCAACGTCATCGGTGAGGTGACCGACGGCGAGCGCCTGGAGATCTTCTGGCACGGCGAGCTCGTCGTCGACGTGCCGCCGCGCACCGTCGCCCACGAGGGCCCGACCTACCAGCGCCCGTACGCCCGCCCGAGCTGGCAGGACGCGCTGCAGGCCGACGCCCCCACCGGCGAGCGGCTGGCCCGCCCGACCACCGGCGAGGGCCTCAAGGCCGACCTGCTGAAGGTCGCCGGCCACCCGAACCAGGCCTCCAAGTCCTGGATCACCGACCAGTACGACCGGTACGTGCTCGGCAACACCGTGCTCTCGCACGGCGAGGACTCGGGCATGATCCGGATCGACGACGAGACCAACCTCGGCGTCTCGGTCGCCACCGACGGCAACGGTCGCTACGCCAAGCTGGACCCGTACACCGGCGCCCAGCTGGCCCTCGCCGAGGCCTACCGCAACGTCGCGGCCGGCGGCGCCAAGCCGCTCGCCGTCTCCGACTGCCTCAACTTCGGCTCCCCCGAGGACCCGGACGTCATGTGGCAGTTCGCCGAGGCCACCCGCGGACTGGCCGACGCCTGCCTGGTCCTCGGCACCCCGGTCACCGGCGGCAACGTCTCGCTGTACAACCAGACCGGCGAGGTCGCCATCCACCCGACCCCCGTGGTCGCGGTGCTCGGCGTCATCGACGACGTGACCCGCCGCACCCCGGTCGCCTTCGCCGAGGAGGGGCAGCTGCTCTACCTGCTCGGCGACACGGCGGACGAGCTCGGCGGCTCGGCCTGGTCCCAGGTCGTCCACGACCACCTCGGCGGCCTGCCGCCCAAGGTCGACCTGGAGCGCGAGCGGCTGCTCGGCGACATCCTGATCGCCGCCTCGCGCGACGGCATGATCGACGCCGCGCACGACCTCTCCGACGGCGGCCTCGGCCAGGCGCTCGTGGAGAGCTGCCTCAAGGGCGGCCAGGGCGCGCGGATCATCGTGCCCGAGGGCACGGACCCGTTCGTGTTCCTGTTCTCCGAGTCGGCCGGCCGCGCCGTCGTGGCGGTGCCGCGCAGCGAGGAGCTCCGGTTCAACGACATGTGCACCGCCCGGGGCCTGCCGGCCACCCGGATCGGCGTCGTGGACGGCGACAGCATCGACGTCCAGGGGCAGTTCAGCGTCACGCTGGCCGAGCTGAAGGACGCCCACACCGGCGTCATCGAGGCCCTGCTGGCCTGATCGGCTTTTCGAGGGGCGGGGGGGTGGGGAGAAACCCCCCCCCCCCGGCCGATCTTTAGGCGCAATCCGCCCAACTACCCCCCCGAACAAACCCGGTGAGATTAAAAAAA
>NZ_JBHYWI010000076.1:21522-46485 GCF_042751525.1 Kitasatospora sp. NPDC059408 | reverse complement strand
CGCCTGGCTCCACACCTACAATCACCACCGCGGACACACCGCGCTCAGGGGCAAGCCACCCGCCAGCCGCGTCCCCAACCTCACGGGTCAGAACATCTAGGTTCAGAGCTTCGCCGGCTTCGGGAATCGGCGAACAAGACCACCGAGGACGCTGCGGGCGCTCTCAAGTGCTCCCGCGCGAAGATCAGCCGGATAGAGACGGGCGCAGTGGGCATCCGCCGCCTCGATCTCGGCATCCTGCTGGACCTCTACGGCGTCACACAGCAGCAGGACAGGGACGCCCTCGAAACGCTCGCCCGCGAAAGCAAGAAGCGCGGTTGGTGGCACGACTACGGCGACACGATCCCGCCCGCGTACGCCGATTTCCTTGGGCTTGAGGGGGATGCCAGATACATCCGAACGTGGCAACCCATGGTCCTGCCCGGTCTCTTGCAGACCGAGGACTACGCCCGTGCCCTGCTTGGGGCCAATCCCGCAGCTGTCCGCCCGGAGCGCATCGACCAACTGGTCAAAGTGCGAATGGAACGCAAGGCCGTCCTGGCCAAGCCGGACGCGGCACGCTTCTGGGCAATCATCTGGGAGCCGGCTCTCCGATGCCCTGTTGGAGGCGCCGATGTGCACCGGGCACAGTTGCGCTACCTCGCCGAGGCAGCGCAACTCCCCAACGTCACCATGCAGGTTGTGCCGCTCGATGTTGGCGCCACTGCCGGAGCCTGCGGGCCGTTCGTGACGTTCGGCTTCACGGATTCACCGGCTCCCGGTGCGGTTTTTCTTGAGACACTGACCAGCAGCCACTACCTGGAGCAAGAGGCAGAGCTGGACGGCTATGGCCTGGTCTTCGACTACCTGCGGTCATCAGCCCTGAATCCCGCCCAATCGCTGGATATGATCACCGCCATCGCGGCAGAGACGTGAGTACGAGATCAGACAAGAGGGTGAGCACATGGCCAAGCCGGAGATCTCCGCTCGGGGCTGGTACAAGAGCAGCTACAGCGCACAAGCCAACGACTGCGTAGAAGCGGGCCTCGTCATTGCTGGCGGTATGGCCGTCCGGGACTCCAAGGACCCCAGCGGGCCCGCGCTCGTCTTCCCCGCCGAGGCATGGAACGTGTTCGTCTCCGCCGTCAAGACTGGCGAACTCCCCAACTCCTAAGCGCAGCTGCGCGAGAAGTCGGCCACGTCGACTTCCCGCGCAAGCGTCGTGCCCCCACCGCTCGGAGGCGGTGGGGGCACGACAACATTCGCAGGCGCGGTTAGGGCAGGAAGTCGACGTCGAAGTCCACGGCTGCCAGATCGTCGTCATCGACCGTGTAGGCGCGGACCTGGAGCTTGAACTTCGCCCTCGGAACCTCCCTCGGGAGGTTGATGACCGCTGTCAGGACCGTGTCCCCCTTCGGCATGGGGCGCTTTCCGTCGCTGGTGTCGCAGCTCAGCTCCAGGCCCTCGGCGCCGCCGCCGCGAAGCTCCGCGAAGAGGTCGTACTGGCGCGTGAGCAGCTTGATCAGCCCGAGCTTGACCACGAGGTCGAAGTACGCGCCGTCCTCGATCGCCCTCGTCGCAGCCGCGTCGATCCGGAGTGTGACGGGGCTTCCCGGCTTCGGTGGATCCGGGGTGACAGTCATGGACTTGATCTGTAGCGCGTCCGTCGGCAAACCCCTGTCCTCATAGCTCCAGCCGGCCACCTTGAACTCCCTCCGTCACGACGCACCACCGTGGCGCGTCGCGACAGTCTGGACTCCGGCAGACAGCTCCTACGGGCGGAGACACGTCAAACCACTCGAACGGGTGCGCGCTCAGCGGCCGACTTCCCGAAGGCGGAAGTCCTCGACCGTCTCCCTCCTGATCAGCAGCCGCGCGCGACCATCCTTCACGGCGGCCACCGGCGGACGACCCACCATGTTGTAGCCGCTGGCCATCGACAGCTGGTACGCCCCCGCCGCCGGGACGGCCAGCAGGTCACCCGGCCGCAGATCCGCAGGGAGCAGCGCGTCGCGCACCAGCACGTCCCCGGCCTCGCAGTGCCGCCCGACCACGTCGACCCGCGCCGTACCCGCGTCGGTACGGCGGCCCACCATCCGCACGGTGTACTCCGACCCGTACAGCACCGGCCGCGGGTTGTCGCTCATGCCGCCGTCCACCGCCGCGAACGTGCGCCCGTCCGCCGTGTGCTTCACGGACAGCACCCGGTACACCGCCACCGCCGCCGGGCCGGCGATCGCCCGGCCGGGCTCGACGATCAGGCGCGGCACCTCCAGGCCCACCTCCGCACACCTCACCGCCAGCCGGTCCGTCACCCGCACCGCGAACTCGGCGACGTCCAGCTCCTCGTCACCCGGCAGGTACCGGATGCCGTGGCCACCGCCGAGGTCGAGCTCGGGCAGCTCGACGCCGTGCCGGTCGCGCACGTCGGCGAGCAGCCGTACGAGCGTGTCCACGGACTGGAGGAACGGCTCGACCTCGGTGATCTGCGAGCCCAAGTGACAATGCAGGCCGACGAGTTCCAGCCCCGGCTGGTCGAGCACCCGGGCAATGGCATCGGCCGCGTCGCCGCCCTCGATCGGGAAGCCGAACTTCTGTCCTCCCACGCCCGTCCGCACGGCCGCGTGGTGCCCGGCCGCGATCCCCGGGACGACCCGGACCAACACCTTCTGCGGCGTGTCGGCCGCCACCAGCGCCGCGAGCCGGGCGATCTCCGCCGGCCCGTCGATGACGATCCGGCCGACGCGCAACCGCCGCGCCAGCCTCAGGTCCTCGGGGGACTTCGCGTTGCCGTGCAGCAGGATCCGCTGCGCCGGGAACCCGGCGGACGAGGCCAGCCACAGTTCACCCGACGAACAGACGTCCAGGCCCAGGCCCTCCTCCGCGACCCAGTCCGCCATCGCGCTGCACAGGAACGCCTTGCCCGCGTACAGCACGTCCGCGTGCGGCAGCGCCCGCCGGTACGCGCGGGCGCGCCCCCGCACCTCGGCCTCGTCGAGCACGTACAGCGGCGTGCCGAACCGTTCTGCGGCCTCCGCCAGCCCGACTCCGCCGACCAGCACCTCCCCGCCGGGCCCCGTCCGCGCCGACGCGGGCCAGGGGCCGCCGAGCGCGTCGGCGGGGGTGGAGGTCACGGAGGGAGGGGCGGTGAGCTGGGTCATTGCGGCTCCTACGGAACGTCGAGCGGGTGGCGGTCAGTCCTCGAAGTGCATCGCGTACCGGCAGTGGGCCGGGCGGGTACGGCTGCGGTCGGCCTCCGAAGGGGCCGGGGCGGCGGGCGCGGGCTCGGGACGCTCGGCGACGGACACGAGGCGGATCGTGCGTTCAAGCGGCTCGTCGACGTCGATCAGGGCGGTGGCGGTGGTCATCGAAGACTCCCAGGGAAGGTCGTGGAGGGCCGTCGTCCGCGGCCCCCGGTTCCAGTGCAAACCCATCGCACACCGACCGCACCCGCCCTTGACGCGTGACCTACGCGAACGGGGCCCACCTTGACGACTTCCTGACATTCCCCCCGGCCCCAGCCTCCGAACGGGTGTTCGCGCAGGTCGGAGGCCGGATCGATCATGGTGTCAGGGAACTGTCAAAGAAGGCCGTTCCGCCGCCAAGCCCGCGTCAAGACCGGCATGGCGCACGGGAATCCGGTGGTGGGCTGTCCGCCGTTCCCGTCGCCACCGAACCCGCCGCCCCACCGCAAGGGGCAGCCCGGAAGGTCCCCGAGACGATGCGCCGTACGGCCCTCACGGACACCACCGACCACCCGCAGCACGCGCCCCACCCGCAGCAACCGCAGCAACCGCAGCAACCGCAGCAACCGCAGCAACCGCCCCACCCCAGTCATCGGCCCAGCGGCCCCGCCAACGGACGCCGCCGCCTCATCACCCGGCAGCAGCTCGCCGAGGCCCTACCCGCCGCCGTCCGCAAGCTGCACCCGCGCACGATGGCCCGCAACCCGGTCATGCTCGTCGTCGAGACCGGCTCGGCCCTCACCACGCTGAACGCCGTCGCCCGCCCCAGCGTGTTCGCATGGGTGATCAGCTTCTGGCTCTGGCTCACCGTACTGTTCGCCAACCTCGCCGAGGCCGTCGCCGAGGCGCGCGGCAAGGCGCAGGCCGACTCGCTGCGCCGCGCGCAGGCCGGCACCACCGCCCGACGGCTGCTGCACTGGCGGGTCGGCATCCCTGATCACCGTCACGAGATCATCCCCGCGAACGAGTTGATGCTGCACGACATCGTGCTCGTGTCGGCCGGCGAGGTGATCCCGCAGGACGGCGAGGTGGTCGAGGGCGTCGCCAGCGTCGACGAGTCGGCGATCACCGGCGAGTCCGCCCCCGTCATCCGCGAGTCCGGCGGCGACCGCACCAGCGTCACCGGCGGCACCAGAGTGCTCTCGGACCACTTGATCGTCCGGATCACCTCCCGGCCCGGGCAGAGCTTCATCGACCGGATGATCAGCCTGGTCGAGGGCGCCAACCGGCAGAAGACGCCGAACGAGATCGCGCTCAACATCCTGCTCGCGTCGCTCACCATCATCTTCATCCTCTCCGTCGTCTCCCTCCAGCCGATGGCCATCTACGCGCACGCCCCGCAGACCACCGTCGTGCTCTGCGCCCTGATGGTCGCGCTCATCCCGACGACCATCGGCGCGCTGCTCTCCGCGATCGGCATCGCCGGGATGGACCGGCTCGTCCAGCGCAACGTCGTCGCCCTCTCCGGCCGGGCCGTCGAGGCCGCCGGGGACGTCGACGTGCTGCTGCTCGACAAGACCGGCACCATCACCTACGGCAACCGGCGGGCCGTCGCCCTGCACCCGCTGCCCGGCGCGACGACCGAACAGCTCGCCGAGGCCGCACAGTTGGCGTCCGTCGCGGACGAGACACCGGAGGGGCGCTCGCTCGTCGAACTGACGACCCGTCAGTACTGGGTGCCACCAAGGGCGCCCGGTGAGCTCGGCGAACAGCGGCCCGTCCCGTTCACCGCGCACAGCCGGATGAGCGGCGTCGACCTGAGCTGGCCCGACGGGACCGCCTGCCTCATCCGCAAGGGCGCCGCGAACGCCGTCGCCCAGTGGGTCGTGCAGTCCGGCGGCCGGCTGCCGATGACGGCCAAACCGCTCGTCGACCGGATCGCCGGGGAGGGCGGCACCCCGCTGCTCGTCGCCGTGCACGACCGGCACGGCGCCCGCGCGCTCGGCGTCGTCGAGCTCAAGGACGTCGTCAAGGAGGGCATCGCCGAACGCTTCGCCGAGCTGCGGCGGATGGGCATCCGCACGGTCATGGTCACCGGCGACAACCCGCTCACCGCCAAGGCCATCGCCGAGGAGGCCGGGGTCGACGACTTCCTCGCCGAGGCCACGCCCGAGGACAAGCTCGCCTACCTGCGCCAGGAGCAGGCCGCCGGGAACATGGTCGCGATGACCGGCGACGGCACCAACGACGCCCCCGCCCTCGCCCAGGCCGACGTCGGCGTCGCCATGAACTCCGGCACCCCGGCGGCGAAGGAGGCGGGCAACATGGTCGACCTCGACTCCAACCCGGCCAAGCTCATCGACATCATCCGGGTCGGCAAGCAACTCCTCATCACCCGGGGCGCGTTGACCACCTTCTCGATCACCAACGACGTCGCCAAGTTCTTCGCGATCATCCCCGCGATGTTCGCGAACGCCTACCCCGGGCTGCACCACCTCAACATCATGGGGCTGCACAGCCCGCAGTCCGCGATCGCCTCCGCGATCATCTTCAACGCGCTGATCATCGTCGCGCTCATCCCGCTCGCCCTGCGCGGCGTCCGCTACCAGCCCGCCTCCGCGACCGACCTGCTCCGGCGCAACCTGCGGGTGTACGGGCTGGGCGGGCTCATCCTGCCGTTCCTCGGCATCAAGGCGATCGACCTGCTGATCGAGTTCGTCCCGGGGCTGGGCTGACCGCCGCCGGTGCGAGTAGCGGCACCGGCACCGGTGCTACTAGTACGCACGGCTGTCAGGGGGCCGTCAAGATGCGGGCGACACGCGTCATGGCAGCGTCAGCGGCGACGCGGACGGGGTGGTTCCGGGGTTCACTGGACATGACGGAACCGAAGACACGCACCCACACGAAGACAAACTGGCACACGGAGGCGAACGGCCATGACCGGGACCACCCGAGTGATCGTCGGCCTGAGCGGATCACTGAGCAGTCTCGCCGCCCTCTACCACGCCGTCGGCGAAGCGGCGCGGCACGGAGCGACCCTCGTGCCGGTCGCCGCCTGGACCGCGCACGACCGGGACGGGCTGCGACCACTGTCCGAACTGGAGCACGCCGCCCGCCGGCGCCTCGACATCGCCTTCGAACAGGCCTACGGCGGGTACCCGTCCGGCCTGGTCGTCCACCCCGTGGTGGTCAACTCCGAACCGGGGCCCGCCCTGGTCGGCGCCGTCACCGGCCCGGACGACATCCTCGTGATCGGCGCCGCCACCCGCCGTCGGCTCGACCGGCTGCGCCACGCGTCGGTCGCCCGCCACTGCCGCCACCGGGCCGGCTGCCGGGTCGTCGAGGTGTCCCCGTCCGATCTCCTGACCCGCCTCGAACTCCCCGCCCGCACGGGCGCCCCGCTCCCGCTCCTCGCCCGCTGACGCCACCGACCGCGGCACCGCATCATCGCGGCATCGCGGCACCACGCCACCGACCGCATCACCGCGGCACCACGACCAGGGCCGCCGGGGCCGGCCCGGCGAGCCCCCTCCGCCGCCCCCGTCCGATCCGCCCGGACGGGGGCGGCGCCATGCCAACGTCCCTACGGAGATGGGGCGTTGAGGTGGTCGCTCAGCCATGTGAGCGAGGGCGGAAGCAGCCGCGTCCAGGTCGTGAAGTTGTGCCCGCCCGAGTCCACCGTCGCCTGCGCCACCGTGAGCGGCGGACGGGCCGCCGCCGCGAAGGCCGACGAGTCCGCGTACGTGCTCCCGTCCTCCTTGCTGTCCGCGAGCAGCGCCGACAGCGACGGCATCGGCAGGTGCGCAAGGCGCCACGTGAGGTCGGCCTCGTCGCGGCGCTGGGTGCTCCCCCCGAAGAGGTCCCCGGTCGTGACGTCGTCCGCCGCCTTGAAGTAGCCGGAGAGCGAGACCACGGCCGGGAAGGTCTGCGGGTGCACCATGCCGAGCTTGAGCGCGCAGTAGCCGCCCGTCGAGTCGCCGATCACGCCGAGGCTCCCGGTGCCGTCCAGGACCCGGTAGGAGGCGCGCAGGTCGGCCGGGACGTCCGTCGTGTAGTACGACTGCGCCTGCGGTCCGTTCGGGACGTCCTCGCACTCGCTGTCCCGGGGCATCGACGGCGACGGGCGCATCAGCACGAGCACGGCCGGCCGCATCGCGCCCTTCCGCAGCAGGTCGAGCTCGTACGCCGGGTAGCGCAGCTTGGTGACGAGGTTGGCGGCGTCGCCGGGGAAGCCGGTCATCACGAGCAGTGCGGGGAACTGCCGGTGCTCGCCGCCGGGCTGGAAGTACTGCGGCGGCAGGTAGACGTAGCCGTCGGTGCTCAGACCGGTCGTCCCGCCGGGGATGCGGACCTTGTCGAGCCGCCCGATCTGTGCCGGGTCGCGGCTGCCCGCCGGGGCGCCGGTGATGTCCGCCGTGCCGAGCACCTGGATCCCGGCGGGCGAGCGGGCGGGCCCGGTGCCGGTCGTCCCGGCGCCGCTGGTCCCGGTACCGCTCGCCCCCGCACCGCTCGTCCCCGTACCGCTCGGGGTGGCTCCGGCGCCCTGGATCACGGCCGCCCCGCGATCGTGCCCCAGCAGGTCGGACCAGCTGCTGTAGAAGACGAAGTAGTCGTTCACCGCGAGCCCCAGCGTGGCGACCAGCGCCAGCTGCGTGAGCACGATCGTGCCGAGCCGCAGGAACATCGCCGGCCAGCTCCGGACGGCCAGCTTCGGCCACACCCACAGCGTGCCGAGCACCGTGGCCACGGTGAACAGCGCCGTCAGCGCGAGCAGCTTGTGACTGGTGAGTCCCATGGTCCGGCCTCCCCTACCACTGTGGACCACCGGTCCCGGATCCACAGCGCCTCCCACCCACCGTAATCGGATGGCACCCGAACGTCATGCGCTCCGGGGAGGGCGTTCGTACCGGGAGTTCGCCGGGAGTTCGTGTCAGAAGTTCGACAAAGGTGTCGAGGATCGCCCGGTTCCGGGCTATGCTTTCGGGTGTTTGAAAAGGCACCTCGTTCGGTGAGGCGTCTTCACGGACACAGGCCACTGACCCGACGACGTCGAGAGACGCCCAGGTTCAGGACAGATCTTCCCGACCTAAGGGTTGATCCCAAGTGGCTTCCCCGCAGTGCCCGTTGCGGCCGGGGATTACGCCGTGAAGTGCCAAAGCTCTGACGAGTTGGGGTGAGCCGGCGGCCCGGGAGGCAGGTTGGCGAGCTCCTGCCGAGTCGATGAACGCACCGCCCGTGGTGCGTCCGACCGGAAGGAGGCGATCGCATGGACAGCAGTAGTAGTAGTCCGGGCCACAGTCGGCCCCGTTCCCGCATGCCCGAGCACGCCTCCGGCAGACGCTGAACCCCCTTATCCCACCATGCTTCTGACGTTTCGTCAGTGCATGCGCACACCACCGTGCCCGCGCGGCCCCGCATCGGACGGCCGCCCCGGGTCGCGGTGCCGTGCCCGCAGGGGGTCACCGTCGCACGCCGCGAGGCGGGCCCGCGCGTCAACCCGCCAACCCCACGCCACGCCCGGCCGGGGCATGCCCTCGCACGCCCGCCGACCGTTGAACCCGAGGTGAGTCGCCATGTCCGTCGCCGCTTTCTTCCACCCCACCACCACCCGGACCGTTCCGCCCCGCGGCCTGCGCGCCGCCCTCGCCGGCGTCCTCGGCCGGATCGCCGCGGGCTCGATCACCGCGGGCCCGATCGACGACACCGTGCTCCGGGCCATCGGTTCGCAGGCCCCGGCCGGGCCGCCGATGCGCCTGCGGGCCCGCTGGGAGGCCGTCACCGCCGCCGACGGGACGGCAGGGCTGTGCGCCCGCTGGCACGCCGAGAACTGACCGCCCGTCCGCTCCCGCCACCCACTCCACCAGCAGAATCACGCCGAAGGAAGTCCCGTCATGGCCGTCCGCTACCCCCGGCTCGACGTCATCTTCTCCGACCACCGGGCCGCCCTCCGCGCCGTCACGACGGCGAGCGCCCCCGCGGCCAAGGCCGCCCCCGCCGTTCCCGCCGCCCCCGCCGAGCGCGTCCCCGCACAGGCCGGTCCCGTCCGGGCCGCCACCGTCCGGGCCATCCGCCCGCAGGCCGGGGACGACACCCCGCCGAACGGGCTGGCGATCGACCCCGACCAGCGCGTCGCCACCGTGGACGGCCGCGAAGTCGACCTCACCTTCATGGAGTTCGAGCTGCTCGCCCACCTGGTCGCCAACCCCCTGCGGGTGCACAGCCGCCGCCAGCTGATGGAGAGCGTGTGGGGCCGCCCCGACAACGGCGACACCCGCACCATCTCCACCCACATCGCCCGGATACGCCGCAAGCTCGGCCCCGGGCACCGGCCCACCCTCGCGACCGTCCGCCAGGTCGGCTACAAGTACGACCCCCGGCTGGCCGCCGCGGCCTGACCCGTTCCGCCAACTCATTGTCACCACGGCCACGATGAGGTTTCCGATGACTCCCGGCAAGCTGCTCCCGCGGCGTGGCGAGGCGGCGGGGCTGCTCGTCGTCCTGACGCTGCTCGTCCTCGAAGGCCTCGCGCTGAACGAGGCCTCGGACCCGGACCGGCCGGTGATCGGCGCCGCCCTCATCGGGTCCGCCGCCACCGGTCTGCTGCTCGTCGGCGCGCTGCTCCTCGGCCGCCGCCTGGCGGCCCGGCGGAGGCTCCCGCTGCCTCCGCCGGGCCCGGACGGCCCCGTCTACAGCACCCGCGCCCTGGAGGGCTTCCCGATGGAGGCCGTCCGCCCGCTGCTGCTCACCGAGGACGGGCCGCAGCTCAACCAGCTCTACGCGGCCTGGGTGCTCGCCCTCGGCGGTCACACCGCGCCGTGGATCGCCCGCCGACTGGACCTGCCCGTCCCGACCGTCCGGATCCTCGTGGACGCCGTCCGCGAGCGGCGCCGGGGGCCACACCGGCCCGGCGCCAACCCGCCTCCGTCCCAGCACCATTGACGACCACACCCGCCAACTCCCGCCCCCTGCACCGCACCACGAGAGGAACCCTTCGGTGATCACCGCCCTGGACCACGTCCAACTCGCCGCCCCGCCCGGCAGCGAGGCCATGCTGCGCGCCTTCTACGGCGACATCCTGCAGATGGCCGAGCTCCCCCGCCCGGCCTCGCTCGCCGCACGCGGCGGGTGCTGGTTCGCCGCCGACGGTGGGCGCGTCCGGCTCTACCTGGGCATCGAGGACGCCTTCCGGCCGACCGCCAAGGCCCACCCCGGCCTGGTCGTCGACGAGATCGACGCCTTCGCGAGCCGGCTGGAGAGCTCCGGCGCACTGGTCGTGTGGGACACCTCGCTGCCGCCGAACCGGCGCTTCTACACCCAGGACCCGGTCGGCAACCTGCTGGAGTTCGTCGAGCAGCAGCCCGCGCCCACCCCTGCACAGCCGACCGGATCATCCAAGGAGCATTCGTACAGGTGAAGGCAACCAGCCGAAACCGCAGGCTCCTTGAGGTCTCCTTGCCCGAATCCGGCTTCTACACCCGCGACCCGGGCGCGGCGGTGGCCCCGCCGCGCCCGGCGTTCGCCTGGGCGACCAGGTACGGCACCATCCCGCGCTCCGCCAGCGCCGTCCGCCAGGCGTCCCGCGCGAGCGCCAACTCGCCCGGGGCCCCGGCGTCACCGCCCTCGGCCGCCCGCGAGCGCGAGGCCGCGGCGGCCAGCCCGATCCCGCCCGCCAGCGCACTCACCAGCGCCACCCCGGCCGCGACCCACCCGGCACCGACCAGCGCCCCGCCCAGCACCTCCGAGTCGTCGGCCAGCCCGAGCGCGTAGCCGAGCAGCAGGAAGATCCCGGCCGCGGCCCCGGAGACGAGCGGCACGATCACCGCCAGCACCCCCAGCCACCCCGAGGCCCGCTCCGGCGCAGGCGCGTCCACCGGCAGCCGCGCCTCCGCGTCGGCGTCCGCCCGCAACCCCGCGTACCGCTCGTACTCGGGCGCGGCGGCGGCCAGCACGTACTCCGCGTTGTCCCGCGCACACCGCCGCAACCGCTCGACCCCGTGCGCCTGCTCCCCCCTCGCGCGCAGCGCGGCCTGCACCGCCGCCCCCGCGAGCGCCCTGCTGAGCACCGTCTCGAAGTCGGCCCGGTCCTGCTGAGGTAGCCGGAGCGGTCTGTCCATGGTTCAACCCCGTTCGCTGTTCGCGTCGCCCCCGCCTTGGCGCCTGCTTTACCAGCTCTTAGTTCTACAGCACTGTAGAGCATGGGGTGCAAAGGGAGCAGCAGTCGTGACCAGTGAACTTGCGGCTACGGAGCGGGATCGGCCATGGGCACACGCCGCGGTCCGGCCCGGCCGGATCCATCGTCCCGTCGAACGGCGGGGACTCCACGACGGGCCTAACCCACCGTCAGGATGCCCCGCATGAAGTGGTGGAACGTGCACTGGTACGAGTACGCGCCGCGCTGCGCCGGTGCCTTGAAGGTGGCCGAGTCGCCCGGGGCGATGGGGGCCGTGTCGAACGTGCGGTCCTGGGCGGTGAGGGTGTGCTCGACCGTGTCGGCGTTCACCACCGTGACGGTGCCGCCGGGGCGGACGGTGAAGTTCGCGGGCTGGAACAGGAAGTTCCCGATCGTCACCGTCATCGCCGTCGGGCCGCTGGGGGCCGCCGTCGTGGGGAGCCGTGGCGCGGCGGGTGCGGTGGTGGGGCCGCTGTCCTCCGGCGCCGAGCCGATGTAGGCGCTGAGGCATCCGGTGAGGGATGCGCTCAGGCCGGCGGCGAGGAGGAGGGCGCCGCCGGCCCGGGCGAGCCGGGTCGGCGGGCGCATCAGCCGGTTGCGGCGGGTGTGGGGGTGGCGAGCCGGATCCGGCGGGCGTCGGCCGAGGCCGGCGGGGCGGAGCCGAGGTTGGAGACCGTGGCGGTCAGGACGGCGTCCACGTCGGGGATCCAGTTGGTGGTCTTGGACGACACGATGAGCTGGCGGTGCTGCTCCGTCCCGTCGCACTGGATGTCCGTGTCGGCCGTGCGGGTGGAGCCGAAGGCCTTCGTGGCGGCGTCCTCCGGGTCCTGCTGCTCCACCGTGACGGTCAGCGACCTGGCCTCGGCGGCCACCCCGCACACGTATGTGACGTCGACCCGGACCTTGCCCGGGATCTTCTGGTCGATCCGCGCGCCGTCGATGGTGACCGACGTCGTGGGCTGGTCGGGGCCCGCATCGGCCACTGCGGGCACTGCGGGTACTGCCAGGCCGCTGAGGGCCGTGGTGAGGACCGTCAGGATGATCCACCGCTGCACTGCCAACCTCCCGGGGGCTAGGACGAGCTGCGGCCGACGCTAATCGCCCGCCCCCGGCCCCGCGCGCCGGGCGGCCCGAACGGCTCACGCCCCCCGGCACGCGCCGCCCCGGCGCCCGTCACCGGCCTCACGCCGCCTGCCGCACCAGCCCGGCCCGCGCGCCCGGCCGCAGCCAGACGACCCAGGTGAGCGCCGAGCACGCCAGGTAGGCCGCCAGGAAGCCCACGTAGGCGGCGTCCCCGTTGTGGCTGGCCTGGAAGGACTGCCGGAAGGCGAGGTTCACGATCACCCCGCCGAACGCCCCGATCGCACCCGCGAGCCCGATGAGCGCGGCGGAGCGCCGCCGTGCGTCGGTCTCCGCCGCCGCGGGGTCGGCGCCCGCGGCGACGGCGGCGCGGGCCCGGCCCTGGTAGTGCGCGGGGATCATCTTGTACGTCGAGCCGTTGCCGATCCCGCTGAGGACGAACAGCGCGACGAACCCGGCCAGGAACAGCGGCAGCGAGCCCGCCCGGGAGGCGGCGAGCACGACGGCCGTCCCGGCGCCCATGGCCGCGAACGTCGCGAGCGTGACGCGCGCGCCGCCCCAGCGGTCGGCGAGCCGTCCGCCGACGGGCCGCAGGAGCGAGCCGAGCAGCGGCCCGAGGAAAGTGAGCGCGGCGGCCTTGACCGGGGTGTCGAAGCGGTCGTGGAACTGCACCTGGAGCACCTGCCCGAAGGCGAAGCCGAACCCGATGAACGAGCCGAACGTGCCGATGTACAGCGCGGACACGGCCCAGCCGTACGGGTCCCGGGCCACCTCGCGCAGCGCCCGCCCCTCCTTGGAACCGGCGGACGACGCCGGCAGGTTGTCCATCCTCCACCAGGCCCCCGCCGCCGCGAGCACGATCAGCGGCAGGTAGATCAGCGGCAGCAGCCGCGGGTGGGCCGCGCCCGCCGTGGCGAGGACGAGCAGCCCGAGCAGTTGCACGGCCGGCACGCCGAGGTTGCCGCCGCCCGCGTTGATGCCGAGCGCCCAGCCCTTGAGCCGGTGCGGGTAGAAGGCGTTGATGTTGGCCATGGACGAGGCGAAGTTGCCGCCGCCGACGCCGGCCACGCAGGCCACCGCGAGCAGCGTCCCGTACGAGACGCCGGGCCGCAGGACGAGGGCGGCGAGCACGGTCGGCACGAGCAGCAGCAGGGCGCTGATCACCGTCCAGTTCCGTCCGCCGAACCGCGCGACGGCGAAGGTGTACGGCAGGCGCAGCAGCGCGCCGAGCGCGGTCGGGAGCGCGGTGAGCGTGAACTTGCCCGCCGTGTCGATGTGGTACTGGGGCCCGAGGAAGAGCACGAGCACCGACCACAGGCTCCACACCGAGAAGCCGATGTGCTCGGAGAGGACGGAGAAGACGAGGTTGCGCCGGGCGATGCGGGCGCCGGCCCGCTGCCAGAACTCCTCGTCCTCCGGGTCCCAGCCACGCAGTTCGGCCGGTCTGGCCGTACCGGCCTCGACGACTGTCGTCACTTCGCACCTCCGGAGACCCGGACGGGCCAGACCTTCAGGACGGCCGGGCGACCGTCAGGGGCGGTGTCCTCGTCGAGGCAGCGGCCGTCGGTGAGGTCGAAGACCTGCTTGTACATCGGCGAGGCGAGGGTGGGGCGGTCGCCTCGGCTGCCGAGCAGGCCGCGGGAGAGCACCTGGGCGCCGCTGAACGGGTCGAGGTTGTCGACGGCGTACAGCTTCCCGGCGCGGTCGACGAACAGCGCGACCTGGTGCGCCTCGGAGAGCAGGACGGCCCTGCCGCGGCCGGGCTGCAGGTCGTCGAGGGTGCAGACGGCGTGCCAGCGGGTGCCGTCGTGGATCTGAACGTCGTGGATCTGAACGGTCACGGGGTGAGCACCTCCAGTCGGGCCCCGGCGATGAGGACCGGGGATTCGAGGGTGTGTCCGTCCTCGCCCGGGCGGGCGGGGCGGATCTGGCCGCGTTCGGGGACGAAGGTCACGGCCGGGTCGGGGGTTCCGGGGGCGTTGACGAAGGAGGAGAAGCGCCGCAGCCGGTCGGGGTCGGCCAGGGTCTCGGCCCATTCGTCCTGGTAGCCGCCTATGTGACGGGCCATCAGTTCATCGAGCTCGGCGGCGATGCCGAGCGAGTCGTCGAGGACGACGGCCCGCAGGTGGTCGAGGCCGCCCTCCAGGCGCTCCAGCCAGACCGAGGTGCGTTCCAAGCGGTCGGCGGTGCGGATGTAGAACATCAGGAAGCGGTCGATGGTGCGGATGAGCGCCTCGCGGTCGAGGTCGGCGGCGAGCAGGTCGGCGTGCCGGGGCGTCATGCCGCCGTTGCCGCCGACGTAGAGGTTCCAGCCGGCCGAGGTGGCGATGATGCCGAAGTCCTTGCTCTGCGCCTCGGCGCACTCGCGGGCGCAGCCGGAGACGGCCGACTTGAGCTTGTGCGGGGAGCGCAACCCCCGGTAGCGGAGCTCCAGTTCGATGGCGAGCGTGGTGGAGTCCTGGACGCCGTAGCGGCACCAGGTCTCGCCGACGCAGGACTTCACGGTGCGCAGCGACTTGCCGTAGGCGTGGCCGGACTCGAAGCCGGCGTCGACCAGTTTGCGCCAGATCACCGGGAGTTGGTCGACGGTGGCGCCGAACATGTCGATCCGCTGGCCGCCGGTGAGCTTGGTGTAGAGGCCGTGGTCGCGGGCGATCTCGCCGATCGCGATGAGGCCCTCGGGGGTGATCTCGCCGCCGGGCACGCGCGGGACGACCGAGTAGGAGCCGTTGCGCTGGATGTTGGCGAGGAAGTGGTCGTTGGAGTCCTGGAGGGCGCCCTGTTCGCCGTCGAGGATGTGGCCGTTGCCGAGGCTGGCCAGGATGGAGGCGACGGTGGGCTTGCAGACCTCGCAGCCCTCGCCGCTGCCGTGCCGGTCGAGCAGGTCGGAGAAGCTCCCGATCCCCGTCACGCGGACGATCTCGTACAACTCGGCGCGGGTGTGGGCGAAGTGCTCGCACAGGCCCTTGTCGGTGCTGACGCCGGCCGCCTCCAGCTCCTCGGTGACGACGGTGCCGAGCATCTTGACGCAGCTGCCGCAGCCCGTGCCGGCCCGGGTGCACTTCTTGACGGCGGCGACGCTGTCGCAGCCCTGGTCGCGGACGGCGGCGCGGACGGCGCCCTGGGTGACGTTGTGGCAGGAACAGAGCACCGCGTCGTCGGGCAGGGCGACCGGCCCGGCGTTCGCGAACCCGGCGGGCAGCACGAGCTGTTCGGCCGGGACGGTGAGCGGCTTGCCGGCCACCGCGAGCGGGCGCAGCGTGCCGTAGGCGTCGGTGTCGCCGACCAGGACGCCGCCGAGCAGGGCGCCGTCCCGGCCGATGACGAGCTTGCGGTAGACGCCGCCGCGGCTGTCGCTGTAGAGCACGTCGAGCGCGCCCTCGGCGGTGCCGTGCGGGTCGCCGAAGCTGGCGACGTCGACGCCGAGGAGCTTGAGCTTGGTGGAGGTGTCGGCGCCGGTGAAGCCCTCGCCGGGCAGGTCGGCCAGCGTCCGTGCCGCCGTCTCGGCCATCTGGTAGCCGGGGGCGACGAGGCCGTAGACGCGGCCGTCGGCGGCCTGGGCGCACTCGCCGATGGCGAGGACCGCCGGGTCGGCGGTGCGGCAGTGCTCGTCGACGACGACGCCGCCGCGGGCGCCGACCGGCAGGTCGCAGTCGCGGGCGAGCTGGTCGCGGGCGCGCACGCCGGCCGAGAACACCACGAGGTCGGCGGCGAGTTCGCGGCCGTCGGAGAGCGCGAGCCCGGTGACCCGGCCGTCCTCGCCGGTGACGACGCCGCTCGCGCCGGCGCCGGTGTGCACCGTCACGCCGAGGTCCTCGATCTTGCGGCGGAGCACGGCGCCGCCGCCGTCGTCGACCTGGACGGCCATCAGGCGGGGCGCGAACTCGACGACGTGGGTGGTCAGTCCGCCGGCCCGCAGTGCGCCGGCGGCCTCCAGGCCGAGCAGCCCGCCGCCGACGACGACGCCGGTGGCGGCCTTCTCCGCGTCCGAGCGGATGGCGTCGACGTCCTCGATGGTGCGGTAGACGTGGCAGCCGGGCGCGTCCTTGCCGGGCACCGGCGGGACGAACGGGACGGACCCGGTGGCCAGCACGAGGGCGTCGTAGCGGACTTCGGCGCCCGATCGGGTGCGCACCAGGCGCGCCGCCCGGTCGATCGCCGTGGCCGGGTCGCCGAGGCGCAGGTCGATGCCGTGCTCGGCGGGGAAGCCGGGCGGGCACAGCGAGAGGTCCTCGGCGGTGCGGCCGTCGAACAGCGCGCTCAGGTGGACCCGGTCGTACGCGGGCCGGGGCTCCTCCGCGAGCACGGTGATCCGCCAGCCGCGGGCGGCGGGCAGCGCGGTGAAGGCCTCCAGGAAGCGCTGGCCGACCATGCCGTGGCCGACCAGGACGAGGTCACGGCTGCTGCGGTGGCCGGGCGTCATCCCATTGCTTGTGGTCATCGCGGTTCTCCTCGGGTGAGCAGGTGCAGGGGGTGGCCGCCGAGCGGTCCGCCGCTCTCGAAGGCGCCGGCCAGCGCGTCCACGGTGGCCAGGTCGCCGAGCAGGATCGCGCCGACCAGGCGGTCGCCGCGCAGGACGAGCTTCTTGTAGCTGCCGCGGGTCGCGTCGGCGATCCGCAGGACGTCGAGACCGGGGTCGAGGGTCTCGTCCACGGCGCCGAAGGCCGCGTACTCCAGGTCGCCGGTGCTGAGCCGGGCGCGCGGGACGCTGCCGGTGTAGCGAGCGTCCGGGTCGGCGCCGGACAGCCGCCGGGCGAGCACGTCGGCCTGTTCCCAGGCGGGGCCGGCCAGGCCGTGGACGGTGCCGCGGTGCTCGGCGCAGTCGCCGATCGCGGACACGTTCCCGCCGGAGACGTCCCCGGCGACGGCCAGTCGGTCGTCGACCAGGATCCCGGTGCCGACCGGCAGCCCGGCGCCGTACGCCAGGGCGGTGCGGGGGCGGGTGCCGCAGGCGAGCACGACCAGGTCGCAGTCGAGCCGGTAGCCGTTGGCCAGTTCCACCGCGCCGACCCTCTCCCCGCCGTGGACGGCGCGGGCGCGGTTGCGGGCATAGGTCTCGACGCCGAGCGCGAGCAGCCGCTCCCGCAGCACCTCGGCCGCCTCGTGGTCGAGCTGACGCTCGATCAGATGGGGTGCCTGGTGGACGATCTCGGTGCGGACGCCGAGCGCGGCCAGCGCCCGGGCGGCGCTCACGCCGAGCACCCCGCCGCCGATCACCACCGCGCGCTTCGCAGTGACGGCCTCCTCGGCGAGCCGCCCGCAGTCCTCCAGCGTGCGCAGGGTGTGCACGCCCTCGGCGAGGCCCAGCCCGTCGGGGCGGCGCAGCCCGCGCACCGGCGGCAGCACGGGGTTGGAACCGGTCGCGAGGACGAGCTCGTCCCACGGCTCGACGGTGCCGTCGGCCAGGGTCAGCGTGCGGGCGGCCGGGTCGAGGGCGACGACCTCGCAGCCGGGCCTGCTTTCGGCCCCGCCGAGCGGCAGCGCGATCGACTCGGCGTCGTAGCGCCCGGTCAGGACGTCCGCGAGCAGCACCCGGTTGTAGGGCGCGCGCGGCTCGGCGCCGTAGACGGTGACGGTGCCGGGCCCGCCGAGCGCGCCGTAGCGCTCGGCGAAGCGGGCGCCGGCCATGCCGCCGCCGACGACGGCGATCCTCGGTTCCCTGGTCACGGTGCCACCTCCTGTCCGGCGCGCGCGGCCTGCCCGGCCACCTCGCCACTCCGGTCGAACGGGCGCACGGCCTGCCCGTCCGAACCGCCGTCCCGCCCGCCCGCCGCCTCGCCGTCCCCGGCAGCCCCGCCGCCGCCCGGCCCGGCCGCCTTCTCCACCCGGACCGCACAGACCTTGAACTCCGGCATCCGGGACACCGGGTCGAGCGCCGGGTTGGTCAGGCTGTTGGCCCGGCCCGCCCCCGGCCAGTGGAAGGGCATGAACACGGTGTCCGCCCGGATCGCGTCGGTGATCCGCGCCGGGGCCACCGCCCGTCCGCGCCGGCTCGTCACCGCCACCGGCTCCCCGTCGGCCACCCCGAGCCGCTCGGCGAGCCGCGGGTGGAGCTCGACGAACGGGCCGGGCGCGGCCCTGGTGAGCTCGGCCACCCGCCGGGTCTGCGCGCCGCTCTGGTACTGGGCGAGCACCCGGCCGGTGGTCAGGTACAGCGGGTACTCCTCGTCTGGCTCCTCGCCGGCCGGCCGGTGGGTGACGGCCGCGAAGCGGGCCCGTCCGTCCGGCGTCGCGTACCGGTCGAGGAAGAGCCGCCTGGTGCCCGGGTGGTCCTCGGCCGGGCAGGGCCAGAACACGCCGTCCTCCGCCACGATCCGCCGGTAGCTGATGCCCGCGTAGTCGGCGTCGCCGCCGGCCGAGGCGCGGCGCAGCTCGTCGAAGGCCTCCTCGGCCGCCACCGGGAAGCCGGTCGCCACACCCAGGCGGGCGGCCAGTTCGCGCAGCACCCACAGCTCGCTGCGGACGCCCTCGGGCGGGTCGAAGGCGCGGCGGCGCAGGATGACCCGGCCCTCCAGGTTGGTGGTGGTGCCGTCCTCCTCCGCCCACTGCGTCACGGGCAGGACGACGTCCGCGAGGCGCGCCGTCTCGGACAGCACCAGGTCGGCGACGACCAGCAGGTCCAGCGCGCGCAGCCGCTCGGTGACGTGCCCGGCGTTCGGCGCGGACACCGCCGGGTTGGAGCCGGCCAGCAGCAGCGCCCGGACGCCGTCCGGCCGGCCGAGGCCGTCCAGCAGCTCGTACGCCGACTTACCCGGGCCCGGGATGCTCTCGGGCGGCACGCCCCACACCGCGGCGACGTGCTCCCGGGCGGCCGGGTCCTCGATCGAGCGGTAGCCGGGCAGCTGGTCGGCCTTCTGGCCGTGCTCGCGCCCGCCCTGCCCGTTGCCCTGGCCGGTGAGGCAGCCGTAACCGGCGTACGGACGGCCGGAGTTGCCGGTCGCGAGGCACAGGTTGATCCACGCGCCGACGGTGTCGGTGCCCTTGCTCTGCTGCTCCGGGCCGCGCGCGGTGAGCACCATGCCGGTCTCGGCGGTGCCGAACAGCCTTGCGGCCTCGCGCAGTTGGTGGGCGGGCACGCCGGTGATCCGCTCGACGCGGTCCGGCCAGTGCGCCATCGCGGCCTCCCGGGCCGCCTCGAAGCCGGACGTCCTCCCGGCGATGAAGTCCTTGTCCACCAGGCCGTCGGCGATCACCAGGTGCAGCAGGCCCAGCGCGAGCGCCAGGTCGCCGCCGGGGCGGGGCTGCAGGTGCAGGTCGGCGAGTTCGGCGGTGCGGGTGCGGCGCGGGTCCACGACGATCAGGGTGCCGCCGTTCTCGCGCAGTTCGCGGAAGTAGCGCACGGCCGGCGGCATCGTGTCGGCCGGGTTGCCGCCGACCAGGATCAGGCAGCCGGTGTGCGGAATGTCCTCCAGCGGGAACGGCAGGCCGCGGTCCAGGCCGAAGGCCCTGCGGTGGGCGGCCGCCGCCGAGGACATGCAGAACCGGCCGTTGTAGTCGATGTTCGCGGTGCGCAGCACCACCCGGGCGAACTTGCCCAGCAGGTACGCCTTCTCGTTCGTCAGCCCGCCCCCGCCGAACACGCCCACCGCGTCCGGCCCGTGCTGCTCCCGCACCCGGGCGAGCCCGCCCGCCACGCGGTCCAGCGCCTCCGGCCAGCCCGCCGCCCGCAGCGGCCCGCCGGGCCGGTCGCGCAGCAGCGGGCCGGTCAGCCGGACGTCCCGGGCGAGCACGGCCGCCGCCGAACGGCCCTTGCCGCACAGCGCGCCCCGGTTCACCGGGAACTCCGGCCGCTCCAGCACCTCGGGCGTGCCGTCCGCGCCACCACCCAGCCGCATGCCGCACTGCAGCGAGCAGTACGGGCAGTGGGTGTCGGTGGTCGGCGTGGGGGCCGCCTTCGGGCTGGTCAGCGTCATGCCGAGGAATGTCGCCGTCCGCTGTTTCGCGATCGCGTCACCCGTGTTGCGGGCGCGGTACACCTCCCTCACGGCCGCCCGGCCCCAGGGTGCGCTCCAGGAACACCGGCCGTAACCGGAGCAGCCCTTTCGCTTACCTGGGGGTGACGGGCGGGCAACGCCCCCGTAACGTGCACGCCGCACGCTGACCGGCATGGCAACCCCCACCGCCCAGCCCGGGCCCCTCACCGGCTTCACCGTCGGGGTCACCGCGGCTCGCCGCCGCGAGGAACTCGTCGCCCTCCTCACCCGGCGCGGCGCCCAGGTGGTCGAGGCGCCCGTGCTGCGCATCCTGCCGCTCGCCGACGACCTCGCCCTGCGCGAGGCCACCGAGCGGTGCCTGGCCGCCCCGCTCGACTACGTGGTCGCCACCACGGGCGTCGGCTGGCGCGGCTGGATGAGCGCCGCCGAGGGGTGGGGCCGCGCAACCGCCCTCGCCGAGGCCTGCCGGGGCGCGGTCGTGCTCAGCCGGGGCCCCAAGGCCACCGGCGCGGTACGGGCCAGCGGCCTCGGCGAGGGCTTCTCCCCCAGCACCGAAGCCACCGACGAGCTCCTCACCTGGCTGCTCGCCCGCCCCCTCGACGGGTGCCGGATCGCCGTCCAGGAGCACGGCGTGCGGCTCGACGCCTTCGCGGCGGCCCTGCGCGAACGCGGCGCCGAGGTGATCTCCGTCCCCGTCTACCGCTGGGCCCCGCCGGACGACATGGCCCCGGTGCGGCGGCTGGTCGAACAGACCGTCCGGCGCCAGGTGCACGCGCTCACCTTCACCAGCGCGCCCGCCGTCGCCGCCTTCCTCGCCACGGCGGAGGCCGAGGGCCTGCGCGAACCCGTCCTCGACGCCCTGCGCGGGGACGTCCTGCCCGTGTGCGTCGGCGCCCTGTGCGCGCGCCCGTTCGCGGACCTCGGGCTGCCGACGGTGTACCCGGAACGCGGCCGGCTGGGCTCGCTCGTCCGGCTGCTGGCGGAGACCCTTCCCACCCTCGGCCGGCGCGAAATTCCCTTGTCCGATGCGGTGTTGACGCTCCAGGGCAACGCGGCACTGGTCGACGGCGAGAGCCACCTCCTCAGCCCTCGCGGCGCCGCCGTCCTCAGAGCCCTCGCCGAACGCCCGGGGCACGTGCTGAGCCGCGCCGAACTCCTGCGCGCCGCCTGGACGGACGCGAGCGCGGACGAACACGCGGTCGAGGCGGCCGTCGGGCGGCTGCGGGCGGCGCTGGGCGCGCATGCGGGGCTCATCCGGACGGTGCCCAAGCGGGGCTACCGGTTGGCGGCGGGCTGATGCTGCTGGCCGTGGCGCACGGGAGCCGGGACGCGGCGTCGTCCGCGACAATTCGAGCGCTACTTCACCGCGTTCGTCTTCTCCGACCCGAACTGCCGGTCCGCTGCTGCTTCCTGGACCTGAACCGGCCGTCGCTGGACCAGGCCCTCGCCCAACTTCAGCACCAGAACCCCATCCTGGTCCCGCTCCTCCTGAGCACCGGCTACCACGTGCGCGTCGACATCCCGGCAGCGGTGGCCGCCGCCGGCCTCCCAACGTCCCAGGTGGCCCGCGCGCTGGGCCCACACCCGCTGCTCGCCGAAGCCCTGGCCGATCGCCTTGCCGAGAGCGGCGCCGCCCCGGAGGCCCCGGTGGTCCTGGCCGGCGCCGGCTCCTCCGACCCGACGGCCATCGCCGACACGACACGGATGGCAAGCCTCCTGGCCACCCACCTGGGCCGCCCGGTCACCCCGGCCCACCTGTCGGCGGCGGCCCCCACCCCCCACGAGGCCGTAGCCGCGCTGCACTCCGAGGGCCACCGAGAGGTAGCAGTAGCGACCTACCTCCTGGCCTCCGGCTTCTTCGCCCGCCGAGCCGCAACGACGGAGGCGAGGTGGACGAGCGCCCCCCTGGCAGCCCACGAGGCCGTCGCCCGCCTGATCCTCCACCGCTACGACGAGGTCAGCCGGTCGAATTCACCAGCCTTGACGCCGAGTGTGAAGGCACGCAGCGCGTCAGGCGTGTTGGCAAGGATGGTGCCAGGGGCGTCACACTCGCGAAGTCTGATGCTGCAGCCGGCGGTTGCAGAGACGTAGACGCAATTGGCTGCGGCTCCACTGAACGAGGACTTCTGCGCAGGAAGTCGACCCGTCCGACTTCCTGCGCAGAGGGTCCCGAGGCGGGATCAGACAACCGCCGGCACGGCCTCCTTCTCGGTGACGGGCAGGTCGCGCATGGTCCGCAGCGGCGAGCAGAGGATCGGCAGCACCGCGAGGAGCTCGCCCACGACACCGACCCACATCGCCTGCCGGACGCCGAGGCTCTGTCCGAGCACGCCGCCGATCAGTGCGCCGACCGGCATCAGCCCCCAGACGACGAACCGGAAGGATGCCGTCATCCGCCCCAGCAGCGGCTTCGGGCAGAGCCGCTGGCGATAGGCGACGCTCGAAACCCGGAAGGTCATGAAGCCGGCCCAGCCCAGGCCGTTCAGCGCGACGGCGATCGCGAACCGCCCGTCCGCCTGGTACATCGGCAGCGCGAGCAGCCACAGCACGCTGCTCAGGGTCATCGAGAGCCACATCGCCCGGCCCTGGCCCAACTTGGCGGTGATCCGCTCCACGCACAGTGCTCCGAGCAGTCCGCCCACCGCCTCCGCGCTGAACACCAGGCCGCAGAGGAACGCCGAGAGGTGAAGTTGACCGGCGAGCAGCGCCAGCAGCATCGACGCACTGATCGTGCCGCACATGTTGGAGAGCGCCGAGCTGATCGTGATCGCGCGGAGCAGCCGGTGGCCGAGGACGAAGCGCAGGCCCTCGGCGATCTCGGACCGCAGGTTCCCGCCGCCGGCGCCGCTGCGCGGCCGCGGATCGGGCGTGCGGATGCGGGCCAGTGACAGGGCCGACAGCACGAAGGTGGCTGCGTTCACGACGATCGCCACCGGCGCGGTGAGCGCTCCCACCGCGATCCCTCCGACGCCCGGACCGCCCACTTGCGCGATGCTGCGCGTCGTCTCCAACTTGACGTTGCCCTCGACCAGTTGCTCGTCCGCTACCAGGTGCGGCAGGTGACTCTGGAACGCCGTGTCGAAGAACGCGGTGCAGACGGACATCCCGAACGCCACCACGTACAGCTGGAGCAGGGTCAGCGTGCCCAGGCACGCGGCGACCGGTATCGACCCGAGCAGCACCGCGCGGCAGAGGTCGCCGACCACCATCACGCGGCGCTGCCGCATCCGGTCCACCCAGGCGCCGGCCGGCAACCCGATGACCGGCGCGGCCAGGTACTCGCACACGACGAGCAGGCTCATCTCGAACGGCGTGGCGTGCAGCGTTCCGATCGCCACCAGCGGGAGCGCGACCAGCGTCACGCTCCCGCCGAGCTGACTGACCGCGTCGGCGGTCCACAGCCGTCGGAAGTCCCGGTGGAGGAACAGGCTCGAACGATCTCTGATCATGGTCACGGTCGGCAACACCACCATCGGACGACCTGGCCGACCAGTGTTTTAGTCTGGGCGAAAACACCTGTGCGGGGAGGGAGCCCCATGACCGAGGTGCGGTTCGACGTCGATGACGTCGCCTCCGTCAGGTTCGCGGTCTCGCCGCTGTGGGAGACCGTTTCCAGCCTCCGGGTGCTGCGCGAACCCGGGCACCACCCCGTCCACCTGCCCTGGATCGGGCAGGCCCGGCAGCTGGTCCGGGACGAGGGCCTCGCCCGCCGGACCGCTCCGCTGAGAGCCATCGTGTGGTCGAGCAGTTGCCTGCCCGATTTCCTGACACCGCCACCGGGCTGCTCGCTCGGCGAGATCGAGGAGGAGCTGGCAGTCGTCCTGGCCACCCCGCCGGCCCGCGTCCGGACCGAACTCGAAGCGGGCTTCCGGTACGCGCCGCCCTCGCCGTTCGCCCGGCTGCTGGCCGCCGACCCCGAGTCGGCGCTGCCTCGGCTGGTCGACGCCGTCCGCGGATGGTGGCAGGCGGCGGTCCACCCGCACTGGCCGCGCATGCGGGCCGTACTGGAGGCGGACATCGCGTACCGCACCCGCCAGTTCTCCGGTGGCGGTGTGCAGTCCCTCTTCGGGAACCTCCACCCCGCGCTGTGCTGGGCCGGGGACCGCCTCCTCCTGGACGACCGACTGGACACCGCCATCGACCTCCGCGGCCGGGGCCTCCCGCTGCTGCCGAGCGTCTTCACCGCCCACTCCGTGCTCGTGACCAGCGACCCGGCATCACCGCCGATCGCCATCTACCCCGCCCGGGCGGTCGGCACCCTGTGGGAGCGGCAGCAGGCCACCACGGGTGCGCTCGCCCGGCTACTGGGCCGCAGCCGGGCCCGCATCCTGGCCTACACCGGCTCGCCCAGCACCACGACCCAGCTGGCGACACGCACCGGTCTGAGCCCGGGGGCCGTCTCCCAGCACCTCGCCGTGCTGCGCGAAGCCGGGCTGGTGACCGGCCACCGCTACCGCAACGAGGTGAACTACACCGTCACCGATCTGGGAGCCGCCCTTCTCGACCGGCCCTGACGCCCCGGGGGGCTGAGCCGTCGCCCCGTAGGGGGGGGGGCAGCCGGGGCGGGGGGGGGGGGCGGGGGGGGCACCCGCGGGGGGCGGCCCCCCCCCCGGGG
>NZ_JBHYWI010000076.1:5063-21512 GCF_042751525.1 Kitasatospora sp. NPDC059408 | reverse complement strand
CCCCAACCCCACACCGGGCACAACACCCCGCCCCCTGTCGGGCCCCCCCCCAACCCCCCCGCCCCCCCCCCCCGGGGGGGCCGCCCCGGGGCCGCGGGGGGGGCCCCCCCCGCCCCCACGGGAGTGGAGCGCGGGTGCGCTACCGTCGGGCGGCCGCCGCCCGTCGGTCGGAGTGGGTGTCCTCGCCCTGGGTGTCGTCGTCGCCCCAGCCGTCGCTGCGGTCGCGGTACAGGGTGAACCGGTCGTAGAGCACCGGCGTCGGCACCGGGTTGGCCGCCGTGGCCGGAGCCGAGTGGTAGTAGCTCACGGTGATGGTGGTGCGGCTGCCGGGCAGCACGCCCGGGTCGACGTCGAAGACCGCGACGCCGTAGGGGTACTTGGTGTCCGGGTCGATCACCGCAGACCAGGTGGCCTTCTCCTTGGCGTCCGGGTCGGCCTTGAAGGTGAGGCGCTGGGTGCGGACGAAGGCCTCGCGGACGCCGTCGCCGTCGGCCGGCAGGTACTTGTCGTCGTGGCCGGCGGTGCCGCCGCCGCCCAGGATGAGGTGGACGGTGCCCTGCGAGGTGTCGATCTGCCGCAGGTCGTCGTCGGCGACGGACGGGGTGAGCAGGCCGCCGGACTCGGTGCCGCGCACGGGGTGGGTGCGCTCGTAGTCGTGGTCGTGGCCGGCGAGGACGAGGTCGACCGCGTACTGGTCGAACAGCGGCATCAGCTTCTCCCGGATGCCCATGTCGCCGCCGTGGCTGGCGGCGGACGAGGACATCGCGAACTGGTGCATGCTGACGACGATCCAGTCGACCGCGCTGCCACCCCGGGCCCGCGACAACGTGCGCTCCAGCCAGCGCAGTTGGGCGCCGTCGCTGTAGTCGCTGATGTAGATGGACTGCCCGGTGGCGGGGTCGATGCTGGCGTCGTCCTCGACCGCGATCTCATTGCCGTCGAGGCTCAGGAAGAGCACCGAACCGACCTGGAACGCGTACCAGTTGCCGCAGTAGTCGCGGGTGCCGTTGTCGGGGAGCTCGAAGCGGGTCAGGTAGGAGGCGTAGCCGAGGTCGCCGCCGCCCGCCTCGACCTCGTGGTTGCCGGGCGCGGGCATCCAGGGCCGGCTGGCGGCCGACTTGGACAGGTTGTTCATGAACGCGTTCCAGCACTGCGGCTGGAGCTGCGGGTTGTTGTTGGCGTACGCGAGGTCGCCGTTGAGCAGGTGGAACAGCGGCGAGAACTGCTCGACCTGGCGGACGGCCGCCGCACCGTGGATCGAGGACTTCGCGAACACGTTGTCGCCGGTGCCGAGGTCGCCGAAGCTGGTGAAGCGGAACGCGGCGCGCCCGCGCCCGGGGGCGGTGCGGAAGGTGCCGCGCACCGGCTGGGCACCGTCGTGCAGGACGTCGTAGACGTACGTGGTGTCGGGCTTCAGGCCGCGCAGCCGGACGTGGTGGGTGAAGGTCTCGACCTTGTTCAGCCCGTCGACGTACGTCCGCGTCTCGGCGTCGACGCTGCGCCCACCGCCGCCGCGCGGCGTCCCGAGCCGCAGGCGCGGGCGGCTCACGCTCGCCGCCGTCGCCCAGGAGACGGTCATCTCGGTGGACGGCTCGTCGCCCCACTGGAGGTGGACCTGCTCGGGGCCAGGCGTGCCGGCGACGGCGGGCTGCGTCCAGAGCAGGGTGGACGCCGGGATCGCCGCGAGGGCGCCGGCGGCCGTACCCGTCCGAAGGACCGTTCTGCGCGAGGGATGTGACACTGCCGCCTCCATGGGCTCCGAGAAACGCCCAGGAGACTCCCACGGCGGACGGTACCGGCGAACCACTTCGGACAGTGCGTCCGGCGAACGCCGGGTGAACGAACCGGTTACTGTGGCCCACGTCCGACGGCGCCAACGCGATCGAGAGGTCCCGCACGTGTCCTCAGCACCGGATTCCCCCGCAGCACCGGCCTGGTACACCGTCCGGTGCTTCTTCCGCTGGACCAACTGGAGCGACGCGCCCTACGAGGAACGGATCACCCTCTGGCGCGCCGGCTCCTTCGACGAGGCGATGGTGCTCGGCGAGCGCGAGGCCTCCGCGTACGCGGAGGACGGCGGCTTCGAACTGCTGCCGCTCACCCAGGTGTTCGTCCTCGACGCGGACGGCGGCCCGGCCCACGGCAGCGAGGTGTTCTCCCTGCTGCACCGCACGGACATGGCACCGGAGACGTACCTGGACCAGTTCGACCGCGACGGCAGCACCGAGCAGCCGTGAGCCGGCGGGCTCCTACGCGCCGTAACGATGGGCGAACGGGCGCCCGGGGCAGGTGCGGCACTCGAACAGGCGCACGCTGTCCAGGCCGCCGAGGCTCAGGTCCGCGCCCTCCCACCTGACGTCGCGGTCCTCGACCGGGGTCCACGCCTGCCGGTTGTCGTGCTCCTCGGTGCTGTCCACCGTGAGCAGGTGGTCCATCGGCGTCGAGCAGAGCGGGCAGACCGGCCACCGCGGTTCCTGCGACCAGCCGGGGTAGCCGCCCAGCTTGGTGCCCGGTGCGGTGGACAGGTGGTCCTGGTAGTGCCAGCCCGTCTCCGCCTCCACCTGTTCGAAGCGGGCGTCCAGGGCGTCCCAGAGCTCGTCCGGCAGGTCCCAACTCGCGTACTCCGTCACCGTCTCCGGGTGCACGACACAAGGACGCGGCACCCGCCCGTACCCGGCGTCCGCAGGCGCCGGCGGGGTCTGCCGCACCTCCCCCACCTCCGCCGCGGAGCGCCAGTGGACCAGCGGGACGACCCACTGGCTCGCGTGGCGGCGCGGACACCACAGCACCTGGAGCAGGTCCCGCCCCTCCGGGAAGGACACGGTGTCCGGCACGTCGGCGCGGAAGATCTGGACGACCGCGACCATCGGCGACCCCGGGTGCTCGGGGCACTCCGGCCACGGCTCCCGCGCCGGCCACAGCAGCGGCCCGCCGACCGAGCTGTCACGGCACGTCGGCCGGCCCGAGCGCGGGTGCAGCCGCACGGTCTCCCGGCGGAAGGGCGCGAGCTCGGGAAACAGCGCTTCGACGTTCAAGGGGCGTGGTGGAGTTCGACGGGTCACCCGCGGACGGTACCGGGGGCCGGGGGCCGGGCGCACCGGAGATTCGGCCGGAGCCGCACAGGAAGTCGGCGGGCCCGACTTCTCGCGCGCGGCCTACGCCGACCGCACCTACCTCGGCACCGCCACGGCCCGTACCGGGGGCTCGGCGTCGGTGGTGCCGTCCCGGGCGACGACGGTGAAGCGGCCGGGGCCGTCCGGGGCCAGGTCCGACGGGTCGTCCGACTCGGTGCCGAGGACGGCGAGGCTCTCGTCCTCGTGGCCGGTGGCGGTGTCCACGCCGGTCAGGGAGTTGCGGGTCATCGCCCAGACGCGGGTGCCGTCGACGGCCAGGCCGGTCACCTGGTCGTCCAGCCCGGCGGTCCACCGCTTGCCGCCGTCGGCGAGGGAATAGGCGACCAGGCGGCCCGCCGCGTGGCGGCTGTTGTGCTTCGCACCACCGAAGGTGACATCGTCCGGCTTCTCGCCCGGCACGACGAGCAGGTCGCCCACGACCACCGCACCGTAGGCGGGGCGGGCCTCGAACCGCTGGAGGGCGTGGGCGCCGCCCAGGGTGACGTCCAGGTCGTACTCGTCCCCGGAGACCGGGATGGTGCTGCGCACCTTGCCCGCGCGGTCGAAGGCGAGCACGGCGTGCGTGCCGCGGTCGCCCTGCTCGTCCACCCACACGGTGAGCGGGTCGGCGGAGAGGACGGCCGCGTCGTTCAGGCCGTTGGCGAGCGGCAGGACGGTGTGTGTCCGCTCCTGCCCGTCCTGCGGGGCCAGCGTCCGCAGCACCGGGCCGCCCTTGGTGCACTGGGCGACGGTGACGGCGGTGTCCGGGCCGCCGGCGACCCGCAGCGGTGCGCAGTCCGGGTCGACGGCGCTGCGCCAGGCGGCGCTGCCGTCGGTGAGGCTGACGGCGCGCCAGCCGCCCGTCTCCTGGAGGACGGCGCGATCGCCGGCGACAGCCAGCAGTCCGGGAACGGCGGTGTCGCCCGCGCGGAGGGGAGCGTCGAGGTTCGCCGTCCAGCGCGGGGTGCCGGTCGCGAGGTCGAGCGCGATCGCGGTGGCGCACGGCCGGCCGTGGGCTCCGTGGGCGAACAGCCCGATGCCGTGGCCGGTTTCGCGGCTCATGGCGCAGACGGAGTCCTCGGCGGGCGGGGTCCAGCTCCAGGCGGTGTCGCCGGTGGTGGCGCGGTAGGCCACCACCTTGTCGGGCCGGGCGCGGACGACGAGGTCCCCGGTGCTCCAGCTGCCGATGGCGCGGATGTCCGAGGGCCGGTCGGGCGGGGCCGTCCAGTCGTCCTTGACGCCGAGGCCGGCGAAGTGGACGAAGATCCCGAGGCCGATCAGCGTGCCGAGGGCGACGGACGGCAGGCCGAAGCGCGGATGGAAGAGCGCGTAGAGCAGACCGGCGCCGCAGACCATCAGCCCGAGGATGGCGATGAACCCCATGGAGGCGACGGCATCGCCGCCGTAGCCGTAGCGCCCGCCGAACAGCGCCCCCAGCCCGAGCACCAGGAACAGCGCGCCGAACACCCCGCCCGAGACCACCCCCAGGATCTCCTGGTCGACCTTGAGCCGGTCCTTGATGTTCCCCGCCATGCCGCTTCTCCCCCGAGACGTGTCGAATGATCATGGCAGAGGCCGACAAGCGCAGGAAGTCGGATCCATCGACTTCCTGTGCGCGGAGGCCTCGCCCGGACGGATTACCGTTCCCTGACGTCCCGTCCGCGCCCGCCCACCTCCCGGGCCCGCCCGACTAGCGTCGACGGCATGGAGATTCTCGTGACCGGCGGCGCCGGCTTCATCGGCTCCGCCGTCGTCCGCACCCTCACGGCGGTGGGCCACGGCGTGCGGGTGCTGGACGCGCTGTTGCCCGCCGTCCATCCGTCCGCGCAGCCCCCCGAGTTGCCGGACGGCGTGCCCTTCCTGCACGGGGACGTCCGCGACCCGGCCGCAGTGGAGGAGGCGCTCGACGGGGTGGACGCCGTCTGCCACCAGGCCGCGATGGTCGGCCTCGGGCTGGACCTGAACGACGCGCCCGCCTACGCCGGCTGCAACGACCTCGGCACCGCCGTCCTGCTCGCGGCGATGGCCCGCACCGGCGTCCGGCGTCTCGTCCTGGCCGGCTCGATGGTCGTCTACGGCGAGGGCCGCTACCGCTGCCCCGTGCACGGCGACGTCGCGCCGGGCCCGCGCCGACCGGCCGACCTGGACGCGGGCCGGTTCGAGCCGCCCTGCCCGGTCTGCGCCACCGCCCTCGCCCCCGGACTGGTCACCGAGGACGCGCCCGCCGACCCGCGCAACGTGTACGCCGCCACCAAGCTCGCCCAGGAGCACCTCGCCTCCGCGTGGGCCCGCGCCTCCGGAGGCACCGTCCTGACGCTCCGCTACCACAACGTCTACGGTCCGGGGATGCCGCGCGACACCCCGTACGCGGGGGTCGCGTCGCTGTTCCGCTCGGCGCTGGCACGGGGCGAGGCACCCCGGGTGTTCGAGGACGGCGGCCAGCGGCGCGACTTCGTCCACGTCGAGGACGTCGCGGCGGCCAACCTGGTGGCCCTGACCTCGATCGACGCCAGGCCGCCCGGCAGCGCCCGCGCCTACAACGTGGGCAGCGGCGAACCCCGGACGGTCGGCGAGATGGCCTCGGCGCTCGCGGAGGCGTACGGCGGCCCGGCACCGGTGGTGACGGGCGAGTACCGCCTCGGCGACGTCCGGCACATCACCGCGGACTCCGCCCGCCTGCGCACCGAACTCGGGTGGCGCCCGCAAGTGCCGTTCCACACCGGGATGAAGGAGTTCGCCGCCGCGCCCCTTCGGGCGTGACCACGGCGAACGGAACCACCGTCACGCTCAACGCACGGCCTGTTCCCAGATCTCCAGCCCCGCGCGGAGGAGTTCGCGCACGGCCGCGGTCTCCTCGCCCGTCCAGGCTCCCTCCCCCGCGGCCGGTTCGAGGGCTTCGCCGCCGAAGACCTTCTCGTAGGCGCTGTCGTGAACCGACCCCTGGGCGGGCAGGGGCGGGCCGGCCTTCAGGCTGCGGGAGAGGTCCTCGAAGAAGGCGGCCATGCCCATCTCCCTGATGCCGCGGTGGCACCTGCCACACGGCGAATCTAGGCGTGCGAGGCCGCCCTCGACACTAGGCGTGCGAGGCCGTCCTCGGCGCCGGTAGGGCGATCTCGAAGCAGCAGCCCCCGTCGACGTTGCGCACGCCGGCCCGCCCGGCGTGGGCCTCGACGATGCCGCGCACGATGGCCAGCCCGAGCCCACCGCCGCTGTCCCCGCTGTCGCCGCCCTCGCCCGGGTCGCGCCGGGGCGTGCGGGCGGCGCCGCCGCGCCAGCCGGTCTCGAAGACGCGCGGCAGGTCCTGTTCCGGGATGCCGCCGCAGCCGTCGGTGACGGACAGCACGACCTCGTCCGCCTCGCGCCGGGCGGCGACCGCGACCACGCCCTCCTCCGGGGTCGCCCGGATCGCGTTGACCAGCAGGTTCCCGAGCACCCTGGTGATCTCCCGGCTGTCCACCTCGACGGGCTCGGCCGCCACCTCCCGCCCCTCCAGCCGGACCCCGCGCCGCCGGGCCAGCGGGTAGGCGCCGGCGAGCGCGTCGTCCACCAGGTCGTAGACGGACACCCGGGCCACCGACAGCGACAGCGCCCCCGCCTGGATCCGGGACAGCTCGAACAGGTCGTCGACCATCCCGGTGAGCCGTTCGACCTCGGTGCGGATCCGGACGAGGTAGCGCTCCGGCTCGTCGGCGACGCCGTCCTCCAGCGCCTCGGCCATGGCCCGCAGGCCGGCGAGCGGGGTGCGCAGGTCGTGCGAGATCCAGGCGATCAGCTCCCGGCGCGAGCGCTCCAGAGCCTGTTCGCGCGCCCTGGACTCGGCGAGCCTGGCACTGGTGGCGGCCAACTCCTCGCTCAGAGCCGCCAGTTCGGTGCCGAGCGGCTGGTCCGGCGCGGTGAACCCGGCGTCGCTGCCGACCGTCCGGGCCGCCACGGCGAGCGCCCGGCTGCCGGCCACCACCTGGCGGCCGAGCAGGGCGGCGGTGAGCAGCGACACGACGGCGGCCATGCCGAGCACGGTGACGACCACGCCGAAGTCGTGGGTGGACAGGAACATCGCCTGCGCCACCGCGAAGGTGCCCGAGGTCACCGCGAGGACGGTCACCACGGCGACCGTGAACAGCGAGAGCGCGACGGAACGCCGGCGCAGCAGCCGGATCGCGGCCCAGCCGAGCAGTCCGGCGCCGCCGGCGCCGAGGGCGGCGAACAGGGCGATCAGCAGGACGTCCTTCACCGGTCACCACCGCCGGCCGGGTCGTAGCGGTAGCCGACGCCCCACACGGTGGTGATGAGCGCGGGCGCGGCGGGGTCGTCCTCGATCTTCTCGCGCAGCCGCCGGACGTGGACGGTGACGGTGGAGAGGTCGCCGAAGTCCCAGCCCCAGACGCGCTGCATCAGGTCCTGCCGGGAGAAGACCGTGCCGGGGTGCCGGAGCAGGAACGCGAGCAGGTCGAACTCCCGCAGGGTCAGGGAGAGTTCGCGCTCGCCACGCTGGGCCCGGCGGGCCTTCGGGTCGAGGGCGATGTCCCCCGAGCGCAGCGGGCCGCCGTCCGGAGCCGCCGAGCCCGCCGGGGCCGCGCCGGCCCGGGCGCGGCGCAGCACCGACTGCACCCGCAGCACCAGCTCGCGCGGGCTGAACGGCTTGGTGACGTAGTCGTCGGCGCCGAGCTCCAGGCCGAGGATCCGGTCGGCCTCGTCCCCCTTGGCGGTGAGCAGCACCACCGGCAGCCCGGCACCCTCGGCGGAGGCGCGCAGGCGGCGCAGCACCTCCAGCCCGTCGAGCCCGGGGAGCATGAGGTCCAGCACCAGGAGGTCCGGGGGCGCGCTGCGGGCGAGGGCGAGCCCCTCGGCGCCGTCGGCGGCGCGGTCCACGAGGTGGCCGGCGCGGGTGAGGTAGCCGGCGACGACCTCGGCCACGGTCGGGTCGTCGTCGATCACCAGGATGCGGGAGACGTCGTTCACCTCGCCGAGGATAGGAGGTGTCGGCGCCGGGTGCGGACCGGACGGGACGGGCGTTCGCCTTCCGTAAGATCCCCGAGCCCTGCCGGACGAGATCACCCGGACGGGCCAGCCGACACGACGTCCGCGTTCCGTAAGGCGCCGGTGCCCCCGCACCCGGCCCGTCGGCGCCTAGCGTGGCCCGCGTGACCTCACCCACCCCCATTCCCCCTTCCGTCGACGTCGTCCTGCCGTGTCTGGACGAGGCCGCCGCGCTGCCCTGGGTGCTCGGCCGGATCCCGGCCGGCTGGCGGGCGATCGTCGTCGACAACGGCTCCACGGACGGCTCGGCCGAGCTGGCCCGTTCGCTCGGCGCGACGGTGGTGGCCGAGCCCCGGCGCGGCTTCGGCGCCGCCTGCCACGCCGGGCTGCTCGCGGCCACCGCCGAGCTGGTGTGCTTCCTGGACTGCGACGGCTCGCTCGATCCGGCCCAGCTGCCGCGCGTCACCGGACCGGTGCTGGCGGGTACGGCGGACCTCGTCCTCGGCCGGCGCCGCCCGTCGACGGCCGGGGCCTGGCCGGTGCACGCCAGGCTCGCCAACGCCGTCCTCGCCCACCGCCTGCGTGCCCGCACGGGGGCGGCGCTGCACGACCTCGGCCCGATGCGGGCCGCCCGCCGGGAGCGGCTGCTGGCGCTCGGCCTGGGCGACCGGCGCTCCGGCTACCCGCTGGAGATGGTGCTCACGGCGGCGGCGGCCGGGATGCGGATCGCCGAGACGCCGGTCGACTACCTGCCGCGCGCGGGCCGCTCCAAGGTCACCGGGACCCTGCGCGGGACCCGGCAGGCCGTCCGCGACATGCGGGCGGTGCTGGCCGCGCCGCCGCCCACGCTGCTGGTGATCGCCAAGGCGCCCGTCCCGGGCCGGGTGAAGACGCGACTCACGCCGCCGTTCACGCCCGAGCAGGCCGCCGGTCTGGCCGAGGCCGCGCTCGCCGACACCCTGCAGACGCTGTCCACCGTCCCGGCCGGGCTGCGCCTGCTGGTGCTGGACGGCGAACCGGGCGACTGGCTGCCGCCGGGCTGGCAGGTCGTGCCGCAGTCGGGCGGCGGCCTGGACGAGCGGCTCGCGGCGGCCTTCGCCGACGCCGCCCGCCTCGCCCCGAGCGCGCCCGCGCTGCTCGTCGGCATGGACACCCCGCAGCTGAGCGCGGCGGCACTGGCCGAGCCGCTGTCCGCCGCCCGGCGCGCGGGCGTCGACGCGTGGTACGGCCCGGCGGCGGACGGCGGCTTCTGGGCCCTCGGCCTGGCCCGGCCGACGGCTCCGCTCGCCGCCCGACTCCTGCGCGGCGTACCGATGTCCACGCCGCATACCGGATCCCACCTCCTCGACCGTCTCACGGCAACAGATCTGACGATGCATCATCTTCCGGAACTCACCGACGTGGACACCGCCGAGGACGCCCGCCGCGTCGCCGCCGAAGCCCCGCACGGCCGCTTCGCCGCCCGCCTCGCCGACTTCGAACTCAGCCACGGGGGCGACGAGTTGACACCCACCACCGCTCTGCAGGTCGACTCTCCCACCGGGATGCCACGTTGACGATCACCGCCACCACCCCCTGGGTCGACGACCCGTTCGCCGAGGCCGTCCGCACCGGCCGCGGCCCGCTCTGGCTCCGCCGTGCCGACGGCCACCGCCTCCGGCTCGACGTCGAACGCTGGTGCGCCCCGGCCGCCGGGGCCGACCACAGCCTGCTGCTGCGCTGCACCCGGCTCTCCGCCCCCGTCCTCGACCTCGGCTGCGGGCCCGGCCGCCTGGTCGCCGCGCTGCTCGAACTCGGCGTCCCGGCGCTCGGCGTGGACGTGACCGGCGCGGCCGTCGCCCGCACGCTCGGCCTCGGCGGCCCGGCCCTGTGCCGCTCGGTCTTCGACCGGCTGCCCGCCGAGGGCCGCTGGGGCGCCGCACTGCTGGCCGACGGCAACCTCGGGATCGGCGGCGACCCGCTCGCCCTGCTCCGCCGGGGCGCCGAACTCATCGCCCCGGACGGCCTGTTGCTCGTCGAGGTGGAGGCGGCGGAGACGGACGAGCGCGCCGTCGTCCGGGTCGAGGGCCCGGACGGCCGCCTCGGCCCGCCGTTCCCGTGGGCCCGCCTCGGCACCCGCGCCGCCCTGCGCCGCGCCCGCGCGGCCGGCCTCGCGGAGGCCGAGCGCTGGACCTCGCACGGCCGGCGCTTCCTCGCCCTGCGCAAGGCCTGAGCCGGACGCGGGCATGGATTTGGGCCGGGGTCCAGGGAGCCTTGCAGGACGCCGTTCGTGCGTCACGCGTGCGGCTGTCGCCCAACCGCCTCTCGGCCCCTCGGTCAGGGGTGCCCCGGCGGCACCCTTCGCGGCGTCGCGGCCGAGCCTGCCAGAAGCCCCGGGCGGGGACAAGACCCCCGAACCGACGCCTACCCGGCGTTCCCCACCCGCCACGGCGGGTGCCCGGACCTGCACGTCAACGGCACCCGTCCCGCGCCGTCCGCGCACCGGACCCACGGGACGGGCACCAGCCCCACGGGACGGGCACCCCCTTCACACCGCCCGCGCGAGCACCCGCCGAGCGGCCCGCCGGCCGCCCCACCGCCGCACCGCGCCGCCCGTCACGACGCACGCCAGCGCCACCCCGTACGCGGCCTGCTGCGCCTCGATCCCGCCCGTCAGGTAGAGCACCTGCCCCGCCGCCGGGACGGCCAGCCACTCCCACCGCCCGTCCAGCGCGACGAGCGCCACCACCAGCAGCCCGTACCACGGGTAGGACGGCGCCACGACGAGCAGTGCCGTCCCGGTGACGAGGAGCGCGCCCGACCACGGCCGCGCCGGGTCCCCGCGCCGCAGCACCCACAGCGCCACCCCGGCCAGCACGGCTCCCGCCGCCCACGGCAGCAGCGCGTCCGGCAGGACCAGCGCCGGCAGCCCGAACCGGTCGATGTGCCCCTGCTCGTAGCCCTCCTCCCGCAGGTAGCCCGGCAGGTACCCGAGCACCCCGGCGCCGGACGCGGCGACGTACGGGACGTACGAGAGCGCGAACGCGCCGACCGTCCACGCCACCAGCACCGCGCTCTCCCGGACGGACCGGCGGGCGAGCACCCCCGGCAGCGCCAGCCCGGGCAGCAGCTTGACCGCGATGGCGGCTCCGGCCAACAGCCCCCCGGCCGCCGGGCGCCGTCGCACCACACACCCCAGCCCGGCCACGAGCAGCAGTCCGCCCAACGTGTCCACGTGCGCGTCGTTGACCGCCCACACCGTCACACCCGGGCACCACCCCCACAGCGCCGCCCGCCGGTTCCCCCGCCCGACCACGAGCAGCGCCCCCGTCGTCGCGACCGCGAGCAGCGCGCCGGCCGCCTGCGCCCCGCGCACCCCGCCGCCGAACGGGTGCACGACGAGGAACCACGCCTCCGCGACGGGCGGGTAAATCGTGTGCACGGCGGGCCGGTTGATGTGGGTGCAGTCCCCGGCCGCCGTCCGCCGCTCGTCCCAGCCGGCGCACTCCCCGCCCGTCGGCCAGAGCCCGGGATCGCGCAGCCGGGCGAGCGCGGGGTCGTCGGGGGTGTGCGCGTACGGGGAGATCCCGGCGGCCTGCACCCGGCCGTCCCAGACGTACCGGTAGGCGTCGTCGCTGGTGCGCGGCGGCGCGAGGAGGCCGACGGCGGCGACGGCGATGCTGCCCGCGAGCACCAGCGGCACGACCTGACGGTCGGTCACCTTCCGGAGCAGTACGAGCGCGAGCGCGAACAGCCCGGCGTCGACGGCGTACCAGACGAACAGGGGCGCGCGATGGTCGAGCGCGCCACCGCCCGTGACGGTCACGACGAGGGCTCCGACCAGAGCGGCGAGGGCGAGGAGGGCACGAGTGAGCACGGCGCCCACCCTGCCACCGCCGGGCCGGGGCGGGCCGCCGCGACGTGGCGCCGTTCGGATTCCGTAAGCACGTCGGAGCGCCGCCGCGGGGCCCCGGACGGGTTCCATGGGCACGTGAACCCGAAGACGCCCGAACCCCCCGGCCCGAGCTCCCCCGGCCCGAGTTCCCCCAGTCCGTCCCGCCGCTACGACCTCCCGCTCCCGCCGCCGCCCGACGCCCTGCGCCGCGGGCCGTTCCGCGACGGGAAGTTCCGCTCGGCGCTGCACGAGCCGCGCACCACCGTCGTGCTCGGCCGCTGGCTCGGCGCCGCGCTGCTGGTCTGCTTCCTCACCGGCCTGGTCAGCCACGCCCTCCAGGACCCGCCGACCTGGCTCGTCCCGTACCTCCAGAGCCGGCCGGTGGGCGGCTACCAGGTCACCCAGGGACTGCACGTGATCAGCGGCCTGGCCGCGATCCCGCTGCTCGGGGCGAAGCTGTGGACGGTCTACCCGCGGCTCTTCGAGTGGCCGCCCGCCCGCAGCGTGCTGCACGCGCTGGAGCGGCTCGGCATCTTCGTCCTCGTCGCGGCGATGCTGCTGGAGGTGTTCACCGGGCTGTTCAACACCCTCCAGTGGTACCCGTGGCCGTTCCCGTTCCGCCAAACCCACTTCTGGCTGGCCTGGTTGGCCACCGGCGGGCTCCTCGTCCACATCGCCGCCAAGGGCACGCTCATCGCCCGGCACTGGCGCCGCCCGGCCGTCGGGCTCCCGCAGCGCCGCGCCTTCCTGACCGCCGTGACGGCCGCCGCGGGTGTCGTGACCCTCACCACCGCCGGGCAGACGGTGCCCTTCCTCAGCGGCCTGGACCTGCTCGCCCCGCGCCGCCCGGACATCGGCCCGCAGGGCCTGCCGGTCAACCGCACCGCCGCCCAGGCCGGCACCGTCACCGCCCCCGCGGACTGGCGGCTGCGCGTGGACGGCCCCCGCCCGTACACCCTCACCCTCGCGGAGCTCGCGCAACTACCGCAGCACGACGTGGAATTGCCGATCGCCTGCGTCGAGGGCTGGAGCGCGACGGCCCGCTGGAGCGGGGTCCGGATCGCCGACCTGATGGAGCGCGCCGGCGCCCCGGCCGGGGCCGCACTGCGCTTCACGTCCTTCGAGGCCAACGGGCCCTACCGGGTGATGGAGATGCCGTCCGAGTACGCCGTCGACCCGCTCTCACTGCTCGCCCTGCGCGTCAACGGCGAGGTGCTGAAGGCCGACCACGGCTATCCGGCGCGCGTCATCGCCCCCAACCGGCCCGGCGTGCTGCAGACCAAGTGGATCGAACGGATCGAGGTCGTCTGATGCCCCGTTGGCTGCGCGCCGCCCTCCTGCTCGGCGGCCTCGCCCTGCTCGGCTTCGGCCTCTCCGGCCTGCTCGCCGACTCCTACATCACCGCCCCGTTCGACGTCCTGGTGTGGGCCGTCGGAGCGGTCGTCCTGCACGACGGCCTGTGGCTACCGCTGCTCTGCCTGATCGGCGCCCGCTACGCCCGCGGTCCGGTGCTGCGCGCGTGGCTGGTCGTCGCGGCGGCGGTGACGGCCGTCGGGCTGCCGGCCGTCCTGCGGGACGGCACGGACCACGGCAACTCCACGCTGCTGCCGCTGCCTTACGGCCGCAACCTGCTGCTGGTACTGGCCGCCACCGCCGTCGTCGCGCTGCTGGTCGCGCTCGTCCGGCGGTGGCGCACCCAGGGCCTCAGGCCCCGGCGGCGACGCCCGGCAGACCCGTCGTGAGCCCGTCCAGCGCGTGCGAGCAGACGCAGTCCCGGTCCGCCGGCAGGCTCTCCAGCGCCTTGAACAGCACGGTGCGCAGCCGGTCGACGTTCCCCGCGAAGGCCTTCAGCACCTCGGCGTGGGTGACGCCCTCACCGGCCTCCACCCCGGCGTCGAGGTCGGTCACCAGCGCCAACGACGTGTAGCAGAGCCCGAGTTCGCGCGCCAGCACGGCCTCGGGGTGCCCGGTCATGCCGACCACCGACCAGCCGTTCGCGGAGAACCAGCGCGACTCGGCGCGGGTGGAGAAGCGCGGGCCCTCGATCACCACGAGCGTCCCGCCGTCCACCGGCTCCCAGGCCGCGTCGCGCGCCGCGTCCAGCGCCGCCAAGCGCCCGGCGGGGCAGTACGGGTCGGCCATCGACACGTGCACGACCTCGGGGAGCGAGCCGTCCGGCAGCGGCAGTCCGTCGTAGTAGGTCTGCACCCGGCCGGAGGTGCGGTCGACGAACTGGTCCGGCACCAGCAGCGTGCCGGGCCCGTACTCCGGCCGCAGCCCGCCCACCGCGCACGGCGCGAGCACCTGGCGCACACCGAGTGCGTGCAGGGCCCACAGGTTGGCCCGGTAATCGATCCGGTGCGGCGGCAGCCCGTGGCCGCGCCCGTGCCGCGGCACGAACGCCACCCGGCGGCCGGCCGCCTCGCCGAGGAACAGGGCGTCGCTCGGCGGCCCGTACGGCGTGTCGACGCGCACCTCGGTCACGTCGTCCAGCAGCGCGTACAGCCCCGATCCGCCGATCACACCCAGTTCGGCGCGCGGGAGTCGCTGATCGTTCGTCATCGTTCGTGCCCTTCCTCGGAGACGTCCCGGCCACTGTAGGAGGCGGCGCCCCCGGCGGAAGCGGGACCTCGATTACGTCGGTCTTACGGCTCGCGGCGCCGGCCGCTGCGGCCGAATGGCGGCGGGCCGCCGGGGTGGTCCCCGGCGGCCGGGCGGGTGACTTTCCGGACGCGTCGGCAACCGTCCGCCCCACCCGGCGTGCGTCGGTGGACATGCGCCGCCTCCGGACGGCGTACGCCCTGTCCCCGGACCTGAGAGCCGCCCATGCCTCCCACCGCCCGTCTCCGCAGCCTCGTCCCCACCGCCCTCTGCGCCCTGGCCGTCGCCCTCGCGGCCCCCGCGGCGCAGGCCGCGCCCCCGGGCGGCGGCCACGGGGCCGACCCCGTCGGGAGGTACGACTGGGAGAACGTGGCGGACTGCGAGAGCAGCCACGACTGGCACATCAACTCCGGCAACGGCTACTTCGGCGGCCTCCAGTTCGACACCCCCACCTGGCGCGAGAACGGCGGCCTCGCCTACGCCCCGCGCGCCGACCTCGCCACCCGCGAGGAGCAGATCGCCGTCGCCACCGTGCTCGCCGAGCGCCGGGGCCTGAGCCCCTGGCCGGTGTGCGGCGCCCGCGCGACCCGCGACCACGACCGGACCCGGGACCACGAATGGGACCGGGAGCGGGACCGCGATCGGGAGCACGCCCGCGGCACCGCCCTGCCGCCGCCGGCCGCCCCGGCCACCGCGCTCGCCGCCGGCGAGCGGCGCGTCGGCCAGGACGACACCCTGTTCGGCCTCGCGGACACCCTCCGCCTCCCCGGCGGCTGGCCCGCCCTGTACGAGGCCAACCGCGACGTCGTGGGCGACGACCCCGACCTCATCCAGCCCGGCATGGTCCTGCGCCTGCCGTCCTGAGCCCGGCCGGACACGCCGCCGCCCACGCCCCCGTCACTGGCGGGGGCGTGGGCGGTGTCGTCACGCGGGCTCCGCCACGAGGACGTGCAGCCCCCGCGCCCCCACCTCGCTGTGCCGGACGGCCAGGCCCGCCGCCGCGCACTGCTCCTCGACCCACTCCGGTGAGAGCCGCAGCTTCGGGTAGCTGCTGACCTCCTGCGTCCACGTCCCGCCGCTGCGGGTGTGGACCAGGTCGTGCACCAGCGCGGTGTCCTCGTCCGGGTACTCCAGCACGCAGGTCATGATCCGGTCCTCGGTGGCCCGCACCGGGAGGAAGCGGTCGGTGCCGGTGAGCGGGCAGGTCAGGTCCCGGAAGGACAGCACGAGCCGCCCGCCCGGCGCGAGCGCGAGCGCCGCGTCCCCCAGCAGCGCGACGACGTCCTGCCGCGCCGGGAGGTGCGTGAGCGTGTCCCCCATGCACACCACCGCGGCCACCGTGCCCGGCGCGGTGTGTGCCGGCAGGGCGCCCCGCAGGTCCGCCAGGACCGGCCGGACGATGTCCGCGTGCCCGGCCTTCGCCGCCAGTTCCGTCAGTTCGTCGAGCAGCCGCGCGCTCGTGTCGACGGCGAGGACCGTCCCGTAGCCCAGCGCGGCGAGGGCGAGGCTCTGCGGCCCCGGCCCGGCCCCGAGGTCCACGGCGAGCCGGCCGGGGCCGGCCGCCCGCACGCCGAGCCCGGCGAGCAGCTCGGCCTGGGCCGCGGCGAGGGCCGGGACGTCACCGCCGAGCATCCAGGTGTAGTGCGCGGCGAGGAGCCGGTCGTAGTGCTCGGGTGCGGTGTTCATGGCGGTACCTTCCGTCCGAAGTTCCTGTCCCTGACGGCATGTTAGGAACTCCCGATCCCGGCGGACCGGGCGCCCCCGGGAAAGCGGTCGGGCCGCCCCGGCACCCCCGCCCGACGGGGCGGCGGACCGCGGGGGGGGGGTGCCGCCGGGGGCGCGGGGGGGGGGGGGGGGGGGCCGGGCCGCCGCGCGGCGCCCCAC
>NZ_JBHYWI010000076.1:2730-5053 GCF_042751525.1 Kitasatospora sp. NPDC059408 | reverse complement strand
GCGGCGGGCCCGCCCGGTCACCAGGACCGGACGGGCCGACGGACGGCGGGGCGCGTTACCCGACGTGGACGCGCGGGCGGCGCGTGCGGTCCGGCTCCGCCTCGCGCAGCACCTCGCGGGTGACCGGGGCCACCTCGCCCTGGCCGAACAGGAAGAACCGCAGGAACTGGGCGAACGGGTTGCCCTCGGTCCACTCGAAGTACAGGTGCGGCCGCTGGCCCGTGCGGTCCCGGACGGTGAGCGCCAGCGCGGCGATCGCGTTCGGGACGCTGGAGCTCTCCAGCGTCAGCACCCGGTAGCGCCCGTGCAGCACCTCGCCGCGGACGGTGAGCTCGGACTCGAAGTCCGAGGCGTCGCGGACCGTCACCTCGACGAAGACCAGGTCGTCCTCGCCCGGGATGTCGTTGTCGGCGCGGATCTGGCGGATCTTGTCGCGGTACTCGGCGACGTCCCGGTGGGTCGGCTCGTTGGCGATCAGGCGCAGCGGGCGGTGCGCGTAGTCGCGGATGAAGCGCTCGGCGACGTCGTCCAGGGTCACGTCGGTGACGCGCAGCTCGAAGGCCCGCTTGAGCCGGGAGAGCAGCGACACCAGGATGATGCCGGCGATGAAGCAGGCACCGATCTTGACGCCGTCCGGACGCTCCATCGTGTTGATCACGGTGGTGTACAGGAACACGGCCGAGATGATCCCGAAGGCCGTGGTCCAGCCGCGCTGGCGCTTCTTGTAGGCGGCGATGGTCACGGCGATGGCCGCCGAGCTGATCAGCACGAGCACGCCGGTCGCGTAGGCGCCGCCCTGGGCGTCGACGTTGGCGTCGAACAGCCAGGTGATCAGGAAGCCGACGAGAGTAAGGACGATCACCATCGGACGGACGGCGCGCGCCCAGTGCGGGGCCATGCCGTAGCGCGGCAGGTAGCGGGGCAGCAGGTTGAGCATGCCCGCCATGGCGGAGGCGCCGGCGAACCACAGGATCGCGATCGTCGACAGGTCGTAGACGCTGCCGAAGGCGCCGCCCAGGTACTGGTGCGCGAGGAAGGCGAGGGCGCGGCCGTTGGCCTCGCCGCCGGCCTCGAACTCCTTGGCCGGGATGAGCAGCGTGCAGATGAAGCTGGTGGCGATCAGGAAGGTGCTCATGATCACGGCGGCGGTGGTGAGCAGCTTGCGGGTGCCGCGGATGCGGCCGGCCGGGTTCGCCTCGGTGTCGCCCGCGTCGCCCTCGATGTGCGGCATGACGGCGACGCCGGTCTCGAACCCGGACATGCCGAGCGCGAGCTTGGGGAACACGACCAGCGCGACGCCGATCATGACGAAGATGTTGCCGTGCTGGACGGTCAGCGCGTTGGACCAGTCGGTGACGACGTGCGGAGCCTGGATGATCTTCCAGATGCCGACCGCGACGACCACGACGTTGAGCGCCAGGTAGACCACGACCAGGCCGACGGCCAGGCCGATCGCCTCGCCGAAGCCCTTCAGGAACACCGCGCCGAGCAGCGCGACCAGGATCAGCGTGATCAGCATCTGCTTGCCGCCGAGGACGCTGTTCAGGTGCGGGTTCTCGACCAGGTGCGCGCTGGCGTCGGCGGCCGAGAGCGTGATCGTGATGATGAAGTCCGTCGCCGCGAAGCCGAGCAGGGCGAGCACGAAGAGCTTGCCCTTCCAGAACGACAGCAGCCGCTCCAGCATCGCGATCGAGCCCTCGCCGCGCGGGCTCTCCTGGGCCACCCGCCGGTAGACCGGCAGCGCGCCCAGCAGGGTCACGATCACCAGCACGATCGTGGCGATCGGCGACAGCAGGCCGGCCGCGAGGGCCGCGATGCCCGGCTGGTAGCCGAGCGTCGAGAAGTAGTCCAGGCCGGTCAGGCACATCACGCGCCACCAGCGCTGGCCCTGGTGACCGCCGTGCGCTTCGCCGCCGTCCTGCCCGTTCTGGTCACCCTGCGTGTCCTTGGCCACGGACGCGTCGGCCAGCAGCCAGCTGCGGAGGCGTATTCGCGCCGACGGCGCGGCCACCTCCGGGGACGCCGCCACCTGCGCCGTCCCCGTCTCCGTCGAACCCGACGAAACCACCTTGCACCTCTTGTTCAAGACCCCGTAAAAGCGCCGTCGGGCGACGGCAGTGCGCCAGGCTATGCGACCGGCGTTAAGGAGTCGTCATCGGCCCGCGTTAAGAAAACGTCATGGTGGTGGACGTCTTGGCGCCGTCGGGGGCGCGGCGGGGCGGGGGGGGGGGCCCCCCCCCCCCCCCCCCCGCCCGTCCCGCCGGGAACCCCCAGACGACAACAGAACCCCCCCCCGGGGGTGTGGATGTTTGGTAGTGGACAC
>NZ_JBHYWI010000076.1:0-2720 GCF_042751525.1 Kitasatospora sp. NPDC059408 | reverse complement strand
TGGTTTTGCGTCGTGTGTTATGTCGTCGTCTTCGGCCCGCTTTACAAACACGTCTTGGTGGTGGAGGTCTGGGGGCCGGGGGGGGCGCGGGGGGCGGGGGGCGCGCCCCCGGCCCGGCACCGGCAGGCGTTACGCCTGGTAACCGAGGACCGTCATCATGCCCGTCTCGGCGTGGTAGACGTTGTGGCAGTGGACCATCCACAGGCCCGGGTTGTCGGCGTCGAAGTCGACGGCGAGCGTCGTGCCGGGCAGCACGATCGCGGTGTCCTTGCGCGGGCCGCCGCCCGCCGCGCCGACGAGCGCGAAGGTGTGCCCGTGCAGGTGGACCGGGTGCCACATCTCCGTCGAGTTCCGGAACTCCAGCCGCACCCGCTCCCCCGCCGCCACCGGGTGGCGCTGCGAGGGGTCGTACCTGCGGCCGTCGAAGGCCCAGTCGGCCTTCGCCATGCCTCCGGTCAGCTCCAGCCGCACCGTCCGGTCCGGCGCCTTGGCGGGCAGCCGGACGCCCGCGGCCGCCGTGAGCTGCGCGGCGGTCACCAGCCGGCCGTCCAGCTCGGCCGGGCGCACCGAGGCGTCGGGCGCGGCGCCGCCGCCGGTGCGCAGCAGCGCGAGCGCGGAGGCGCCCTTGCCCTCGGCGAGGGCGGTGAGGGGGAAGACGCCGTCCTTGACGGTCACCAGGACGTCGTAGCGCTCGCCCATGCCGAGCAGGAGCGCCCGGGTGGCGACCGGCTCGACCGGGAAGCCGTCGGTGTGGGTGACGGTCAGCTCGTGGCCGCCGAGGGCGACCCGGTAGGCGGTGTCGCCGCCCGCGTTGATCAGCCGGATCCGGACCCGGTCGCCTGGCTTGGCGGTGAAGGTCTCGGGCGCGGTCGCGAGGCGGCCGTTGACCAGATGGAACGGGTACGCGACGTCGCCCGCGTCACCGCCGAGGAGGTCGCTGCGGGCGCCCATGAGCATGCGCGAGGGGCCGGCCGTGCCCGCCGCGTCGTGGCCCCCCATGCCGGCCATGTCGTGCCCGCCCATGCCTGCCATCGCGTGCCCGCCCATGCCCTTGGACAGTTCGCTCAGGACGGCTTCGGGGGTGCTCCCGTCCACCCCGTCCAGCCAGTCGTCCAGGACGACGACCCACTCCTTGTCGTAGGCCAGCGGCTCCTTCGGGTCGTCGACGATCAGCGGCGCGTACAGCCCGCGGTCCTGCTGGACGCCGGAGTGCGGGTGGAGCCAGTACGTGCCCGGGCGGGTGAGCGCGAAGCGGTAGTCGAACGCGGCCCCGGCCCGGACCGGATCCTGCGTCACCCCCGGGACGCCGTCCATGTCGTTGCGCAGCGCGAGGCCGTGCCAGTGCAGCGAGGTCGGCTGCGGGAGGTGGTTGGCGAGGGTGAGCGCGAGCGTCTCGCCGGCGGTGGCGCGGACCTCGCGGCCGGGCAGCGCGTCGCCGTACGCCCAGCTGCGGACGGTGCGCCCGCCGAGGTCGAGGGTGGTCTCGGTGGCGGTGAGCGCGACCTTGCGCTCCGCCCCGGGGTTGCGCCGCGCCTCGGCGGCGGCGACCTCGGGACCGTTCGGACGGACGAAGCCGGCCGGCGCCGGAGCCTGCCCGCCGTGGTCCATGCCCTCCATGCCCTTCATGGAGTCCGAACAGGCGGCCAGGATCCCGGTCCCGGCAGCGGCGAGCGCCGCGCCGAGCACGGCGCGTCGAGAGGGTGTGCGCATGACGAAATGCACCTCGTGTGTAGGTGTGGGTCGGTGGACGTGCGAGGCAACCGCCACACGCCTACTGACGCAGCACCGAAACTTCGGCGAGGACCGACCTCCCACCCCTGGGCGGCGGAAGCCCCCGGACGGCGGCCAGCAGCAACGCCCGCACGGCAGCAGCGGCATCACCGGCCCGCCGCAACACGTACCCCCCGACGGCCAGCAGCACGAGTCCCCAACCTGCCGGCACGGCAAGGCAGACCGCCATCGGGTCCATCCCGCCGGGCATCCCGGGGTCGGCCGTGACGTCGTGCGACCGGTGCGCCTGGACGGCGACATGCTCCCCGCCGTGCCGTCCTCCGTGCCCACCGGTCGGATGCCCGAGCGTGTGCATGGTCAGCACCCCGAGCAGCAGGGCGGCGAGCAGAACTCCGCGCAGGACCCGCACCATGCCGTCCCGCACCGCCCACCTCCACTCCGCCATTTACCCCCACAGGGTATACCGCGCTACCACCCCCGACCCCGGACCCACCCCTGAGGTCCACCCCCTAGGGGCGTAGACACGCAGGCGGCCGGGCATGGCAGGTCGTAGAACCGGCCAGTACGCCATGAGAAGGTGCCCCCCATGAAGGTGATCGATTTCGTCCTCAACGTCCTCTGGTTGATCTTCTGCGGCATCTGGATGGCAATCGGCTACGTCATCGCCGGAATCATCTGCTGCGTACTGATCATCACCATCCCGTTCGGCATTGCCTCGTTCCGTATCGCCGGCTACGTGCTGTGGCCGTTCGGGCGGACGGCGGTCGAGCGGCGGGACGCCGGGGCGGCGTCCTGTGTCGGGAACGTGATCTGGCTGGTGTTCGCGGGGTGGTGGCTGGCCCTCGGGCACCTGATCACCAGCATCCCGCTGTTCCTGTCGATCATCGGGATCCCCTTCGGGTGGGCCAACCTCAAGATGATCCCGATCTCCCTCACCCCGCTCGGGCGCGAGATCGTGTCGACGGACCAGCGCTTCGCCGGCTGGTAGG